>JBOFWD010000187.1:0-1687 GCA_051653445.1 Acidaminococcaceae bacterium
ATAAATTTTGAGGAAATTGAGCTGAATGCTTTAAAGGCAGTAAATAAAAATTGTTTGCCGTACGAGGAAGCAGCGCTTCATAACACAAGAAAAATTATTGAAGCATTTAGAAAATATAAAGTATCAGACTATTATTTAAAACCAACAACAGGATATGCTTATTCTGATGTTGGAAGAGAAAATCTTGACTTAATATATGCTGATATTTTTCATGCCGAGTCTGCGCTGGTACGTTCACAGTTTGTCTCCGGAACGCATGCACTAGCAGTAGCTTTGCTTGGAGTTCTACGTCCAGGAGATGAAATTATTTCCGCTACCGGAACTCCTTATGATACGATGCAAACAATTATAGGTTTTCCAGTTAAGACTCCCGGTTCTTTGGCTGACATAGGCGTTTCATACAAAGAAGTACCTATGGTTGGCGATGAAGTTGCCATAAAAGAACTGCAAAATTTAATTACGGCAAAAACCCGAATGGTCATCATTCAAAGATCCTGCGGCTATAGCGATGTCAGAAAAACGTTAACCATCGCAGAAATTGGTGAAATTTGTTCTGCAGTAAAAAATATTAAGCCTGATTGTCTTTGCTTTGTTGATAATTGTTATGGTGAATTCATTGAAAAGCAAGAACCTACAGATGTTGGCGCCGATTTAATTGCCGGATCTCTTATAAAGAATTTGGGTGGCGGACTTGCTCCGACTGGCGGATACATTGTTGGACGGCAAGCTTTAGTAGAATTGGCATCTTACAGATTAACTGCTCCTGGTCTTGGTGGGGAAATGGGAGCTACACTTGGTGATACAGCCAGATTGTTTTATCAAGGTTTGTTTCTTGCGCCACATGTTGTTTTACAAGCAGTTAAAACCTCAATATTTGCATCCTCGGTTTTTAGTCAACTCGGTTATGAAGTAAAGCCTGCTTATGATGAGTTTAGAAGCGATATCATTCAATCGATTAAGCTGGAGTCCAAAGAAAAATTATGTGCTTTTTGCCAAGCCATACAAGCAAATTCTCCAGTTGATGCACATGTTGTTCCTATTCCGTCTGAATTGCCAGGTTATCAGGATGAAATTATTATGGCTGCAGGTACTTTTGTTCAAGGCGCTTCAATTGAATTAAGTGCGGACGGACCAATCAGAGAACCATTTAATGTATATTTACAGGGTGGCCTGACGTTTGAACATGGACGAGTGGCTATAATGTCTGCTGCTGAAATGGTTGGTAAAAAATAATAATTAGACAAAAATAAAGCCTTCTCAATGAGAAGGCTTTATTTTTGTACCAAAAAGACTCTATAAATCATCTTAAAGACATCAAAAAGACATTATACCGGAAGTAAGGTGAAAAAACTGTCTCCATATTCGTCTTATAGTGCGTTTAAAATAAACACAAATATTATTTGCTGTGAGAAGCAAGAATGTTGCTTTCAGGCGAAAATAAACGATTTTAGATGCAATGTGTTATAAAATACGGAAAACGGCAATTACTTTTCCCATTACTTTTATATCAATACCGGTAATTGGCAAATAAGCATCATTTTCCGGTTGCAATCGTATCTGTTTGAGTTCACGAAAATATCTTTTTACTGTAGTTTCTTCATCATCAATTAAAGCAACGACAATATCTCCGTTATTAGCATAATTTTGCTTACGCACAATAATATAATCATGATCAAGAATTCCGGCA
>JBOFWD010000188.1:0-7414 GCA_051653445.1 Acidaminococcaceae bacterium
GGCCGGGTGTGTAATTGCAGTAATGCATTTAGCTGACCGGTACTAATATGTCGAGGGCTTGACTTAAAAGAGCGCGAGCTCAACAAGAAATATATCGTTTGTTTTCTCTTCTGTGAAGTTTTGAGGGTTTCGGCCTTCAGAAAAGACAATCCGGTGGCGATAGCTGGGGGGATCCACCTGTTCCCATCCCGAACACAGTAGTTAAGCCCCCATACGTCGAAAGTACTTGGCTGGAAGCGGCCTGGGAGGATAGATAGTTGCCGGTTGTGTTAGACCTGTACAAGTGTACAGGTCTTTTATTTTTGATAGCCTGGTCTAATCGTAGAAAAATGGCTGTTTATATGTTATTGTTATATAAATAAATCAAAAATTATCAGATTAATCGTGAGGTTGAGAAAATTGACAGACTACGTACAGACTTTTTTTACAATAGCAATAATTTGTTATACTCTCGGATCTTTCTCTGTATTGCTTCCACGAAAGCATCAGTTATTTGCCCATTATTTTGCCCAAATAATGAGCATTTTGGGAAGTGCGTTTATCTTTTTTTTATCAGGTCATTATTTGTTGTCTGGAGAAATAGCTTTAACTGAAGTTGCTTTTGTTGGTAAATATATGATGGCTTTTGATGCCTGGAGCGCTGTTTTTTTGTGTATTACAGGGCTTGCAGGTATTTTTACTAGCATTTTTGCTTTTGATTACGCTCGCGGATATATAGGGAAAAGGCTTCGCGAGTTATCTGGCTTATGGAATCTGTTTTTGCTTTCCATGGTTTTAGTTTTGGTGGCTCAAAGTGCTGTTAGTTTTTTGTTATCTTGGGAAGTAATGGCAATAATATCATTTCTTCTTGTTAACCATGATTCAGAGAAGCGTGAAACATGGCAGGCTGCATATCAATATCTTGTAATGACCCATATTGGGACTGCGGCAATTATGATAGCATTTTTTATTGTTGGCAGCGGCTCTGCTGGTTTGACTTTTTCGGAACTTAATAAATCACAATTGGAAATGACAGCGCGTAATTTTGCTTTTATTGCTGCTTTTCTGGGCTTTGCTTTGAAGGCGGGGCTTGTGCCGTTACATGTCTGGTTACCAAATGCCCATCCGGCAGCACCAAGTCATGTATCCGCACTTATGTCTGGGGTTATGTTGAAGGTAGCTGTTTACGGGTTTGGACGATTTATATTTGGCTTTTTGGGTGCAACAGTTTTTTGGTGGGGGGTTTTGGTACTCGTTGTTGGATTGCTGTCTGCTTTTTTCGGTGCTCTTTATGCACAAATGGAAAAGGATATAAAAAGAATACTGGCTTACTCCAGTGTTGAAAATATGGGCATTGTCTTCGCGGGACTGGGTGCAGGTATGCTTATGCTGAATACAAGTAACCAAGAGTATGCGGTTGTTGGTTTTGTGGCTGCAATTATACATTCATTTAATCATTCAATCATGAAATCACTTATGTTTATGGTTGCCGGAGCTGTTAATCATGCAGTTGATGACAAAAACATTGAAAAAATGGGTGGCCTTGCTAAGTTAATGCCGGGAACAGCAGCGTGCGCATTGATCGGCTCGATGGCTTTGGCCGCGCTGCCTTTAACAAACGGATTCATAGGCGAGTGGCTCCTATTTAATAGTTTCGCTGGTTTAGCAAAAGCGGATACCGGCACTGCGGTAAGGCTTCTTGCTGCTATGGCCTTTATTCTTTCAGGGTTAGCCAGTGCATTGGCTTTGGGGTGTTTTGTGCGTCTATATGGCGTTGTATTTCTCGGAAGACCACGTACCCGAAGAGCTGAATCTGTACATGAGATATCATTTTTTATGCTTGCTGCCATGGCGATGCCTGCTTTCTTAATTTTTATATGCGGCATCTTAGCACCATCTCATATAGCTTCAATTGCCCAGCAAGTGGCCACGGCAAGTATTCCCGGGTTGAGCTCACAGCCATTGATTTGGGGCAGTTACCAAGCACTACTCAATTATGATACTAATATTTTATTGCTTGCAGCAGGTGTTACAGCTATTTTTGCTTGGTTTATCATATATCGAGGAAAAATATTTGTAAAACGTGATGTAATATGGAACTGTGGCACCGAACCTACATTCAGACAGCAGTATTCAGGAACCGGATTTTCTAAGCCGATTCGTCGAACCTTTGATTTTTTATTAAAACCTCGAAGAGAGGTTGTCTTTTTGCAAAAGGAACACAAGTATTTTGGAAGAAGCATGGTCTACACCTTGAGTATTCCTGACCGCTTTACCGAGAAACTATATATTCCCGTACAGCAGTATCTTGTAAAAACCGCCTCGTTTTTACGGAAAATTCAGGCAGGCAGCGTTAGAATCTATATCGGGTATGTTATGGTTGCCATGGTGCTGGTTTTGATTTGGGGGGCAATGTGATATGGATAAAACAGTTTATACGCATTTTCTTTTTTCTTTCTTACAAATGCTTGCGCTAGTTGTTTTAGCACCTTTAGTCTCTGGTATTATAAAAAAAACAAAGGCATTTCTGCAGAAAAGGCATGGCTCAGATATAAGTCAGGATTATTATGATTTGCGAAAATGGTGGGGTAAAAAAACGATAATTACGCCATACACCGGCTTTATATTTATGTTAGCGCCATTTATGTATCTATTGAGTACTTTGCTGGCAGCTTTTTTGCTCCCAAACATGATGTCAAAATTAAACTTTGGCGATATTTTCGTTTTTGTGGGGTTACTTGCAATAGGACGTTTTTTCATGGCTTTATCATCGTTTGATGCTGCATCTTCTTTTGGTGGCATGGGTGGCTCACGTGAAGTATACATAGCGGCTTGTGTTGAACCTGTATTGCTTTTGGCTATTTTGACTGCTGTTTTGAAGAGTGGCAGCGCAAGTATTTATGATATGGCCATGAATAATGGTATTCCAATTAACGTGGCTGCAATACTTGCATGTATTGCCTTTTTTATTTTGTTGTTGGCTGAAAATGGACGCATACCTGTTGATAACCCCGATACTCATCTGGAACTTACAATGATTCATGAATGTATGCTGCTTGAATATTCCGGTCGATTACTTGCTATTATTCATTTGGCAAGTATGATTAAAACCCTGTTGTTTATAGTATTATTTTCTCTTATTTTTTTACCGATTTCATTGCCATTGGCAATAAAGGTGATGATTACGGCAATAGGAATAGCAGTAATGGAATCGTTAAATAACAAAATGCGATTGTTCAAAGTGCGTGCCTATCTTTTAGCAACAGGCGGGTTGTTACTGTTGGCGATAGTGGCGCAGTAGGGGGTATAAAATGGAACAGTTGGTTATGGTCTTATTGTTTATGGTTTTTTTACAGAATCGCATCATGGATTTGCGTAAAGCAATAGCTTGTTTATGTTTGCAGTCCGCCATTATTGCCGGTGCATGCCTGCTTTCCGGTCTGGATAATGGCTCGGGTTTGCACAGTGTTTTACCCGGACTTTTAACTATTTTGGTAAAAGTATGTCTTATTCCTTACGCGCTTTTTCGCTTGGCTGGCAAATTAACGGATGAGCGTGAACTGGCAGCGGATATTAATACAAATTATTCAACTGCTTTAAGTGCATTTTTTTTGATGTTATCTTATGTTTTAATTGATAAAATGCTGCCGGGAATAGGTGATAGAGATATTATGGCGTCTTCCATGGGACTTATTCTGATAGGACTTGTTCTTATTGTTATGAGGAGAAGAGCTATTATGCAGATTATTGGTCTTATGACCATGGAAAATGGTATATACCTTTTAGGTTTGGCAATGACTGAAGGATTATCTACAATTATTGAACTTGGTATTTTCTTTGATGTTCTCATTGCAGTGCTTGTCCTTGTTATTTTGACCAATCGTTTGAACTTATCATTTATGACAACTGATACCAATGTTCTTAGAAGGCTGAAGGGGTGAATCAATGCAAACATTTATTTATGGAATGCTGGGATTGCCGTTTGTTTTTTCTTTGGTAGCTATCAGCGGTTTTGTGAACAATAAAATATTGCATATACTTAATCGTATTGTTGCTACAATTGTAGGCGGTATTTTTGTAAAAATGCTTATGCATATAGTGCCGGGGGACGTTTTTAACAGTGAATATTTTTATCTGGATGCTTTAAGCATATGGGTTCTTTTGATTGTCATAGTTCTTTATGTTGCTTCGGCATGGGTGTCGAAATCCTATCTTGTGCGTGAGCATAAGCGAGGATATCTCAGCCGCACACCAAAACTCATCGGACGTTATTATGCTTTATACCACATGTTTGTGGTAACTATGATGTTTGTTCTGCTGCTGAAAAATTTAGGATTGATGTGGGTTGCTATAGAAGCAACAACGCTTATATCCGCCTTGCTTGTTTCCTTCAAATTCACGCGCTCGGCCCTTGAAGCGACCTGGAAGTATATAATGGTTTGCACCGTCGGTATTTGTCTGGCTCTTTTAGGTACAATGATTTTGTATTATGCTCAATTGACGGTTATAGGAACAGAAAAAGCCTTAAGCTGGTTATGGTTAAGCCAAAATGCAGATTTACTTAATCCATCACTTGTAAAACTGGCCTTTTTATTTATCTTCATTGGCTATGGTACAAAAGTAGGATTAGCGCCTATGCATGCCTGGCTGCCGGATGCTTACAGTGAAGCCCCTTCGTTAATTAGCGGCCTCCTTTCAGGAGCGCTTTGTACCTGTTCTCTTTATGTTTTGATTCGTAATTTGATTATAGTAATACCATCCTTGGGAACGGAATTTATTATGAATTTATTTTTTGCATTTGCTTTTTTGACAATAGCAATTGCTGTTCCGTTTGTAGTAGTTCAACGAGACATTAAACGTTTACTTGCTTATTCCAGTATGGAAAATATAGGCATCATGATTGTCGGACTCGGAATTTTCAGCACGATATCTGTCGGGGCCGCCTTGTTGCATATGTTTAATCATGCTTTGATTAAATTCGTTTTGTTTTATATTGCCGGTACGGTTATTCAGGAATATCAAACCAAGAATATGATGAGGATTCATGGCATGGTACAAGAAGCACCAAACACAGCAACATTTTTGCTTATGGGGATGTTCGCAATTCTTGGTATGCCGCCCTTTGGGTTGTTTTTTAGTAAATTCAATATAATTTTTTCTCTTTTTAAAAATGGTCAATATTTGCTCGGAAGCTTAATGATATTTTTATTAGGAGGAATTTTGCTGGGGATTCTTTATCATGCGATGAGAATGTTGTGTGGCAAAGCTAAACGAAAGGCATATGCTGATTTATTGGACCATACAGATACTCCTTTTTTAGCGGCAATGCTGCTGGGATCTATTGTTGTGGGCATGGGTCTGGAACGAATTCCTTATTTAAACAGATTACTTATTGAAGCGGCACAGATAGTAGTTGGAGGTGTTCATCTTTGATTAAGGTAAAATCTACTGGACTAAGGGCAGCTGCAAATGCGTGCTCTCATAATGGCAGGAAACCAATGACTGCCATGTTTGCCTGTGATGAAACTCTTATGGGTAAAGGCTATGCAATTTACTGTTTGTTCGAAGACAGCAGTTCTCATGATATAAATACTGTAAGAGCCGAATTTGAAGAAGGCGAAGATTTAAAATATGAGTCGCTTACTCCTTTGTTTCCGGCAGCAGCTTGGTATGAACGCGAAATTTTTGACATGTTTGGCATCGAACCGTTGGGACACCCTGATTTAAGACCGCTCGTCCTGCATGAAAGCTATCCGGAAGGGTTTTATCCGTTGCGCAAGAATGTCAGTGTTGATGAGGACATTCGCGGTGAGCGAGAGTGTAGAATTGCTACAGCGCAGGGTGAAGGTTTGTTTGAAGTTGCGGTAGGGCCAATTCATGCCGGCATAATTGAACCCGGACATTTTCGCTTCAGCCAGGCAGGCGAAGCAATATTACAGCTTGATGCCAAGCTATTTTATACTCATCGAGGGATTGAAAAAGCTGTCGAAGGTAAGAGCGTAGACGAAGCCTTGTTTATGGTAGAAAGAATTTGTGGTGCGTGCTCAATTGCCAACACGCTTTCTTTTTGCCAGGCTGTTGAAAAGTTGTCGGGAAAAGATATTCCAAGACGCGCATGGTTAGTCAGAACCTGTCTTGCCGAATTGGAGCGCCTCTATAATCATGTTGGTGATACCGGCAACCTTTGTGCGGGAGTTGGTTTTACAGTGCCAAACGCTATTGGCGCAAGACTGAAGGAATTGTTGATGCGCTGCAATGAACAAGTCGCGGGCAATCGCTTTTTACGAGGTGTCATTGTACCTGGTGGCGTAAGTTTCGATATGGATGAAAATAAACAAAATATCATAGCTAGAACTTTGGATATGATAGAAAAAGAATATGAAACACTGGTACAGATTTTATCAGAACAAAGTGACTTTTTGAATCGTATTAAAAATACTGGAATTGTTTTAAAGAAAACAGCAATCGATCTGGCGATGGTAGGGGTAGGAGCAAGGGCCTCAGGCATTAAGCGTGACAGCAGGAAAGATATTGCATATGGCATTTATCCTGAAATTGGTTTTGATGTAATTACAGGGCAGTCGGGTGACGTCGAGGCCAGACTTTTGGTCCGAGAAAAAGAGGTTAAAGAGTCAATAAAGATTGTTCGGCAGATACTGGCGCTACTTAAGAATGAGGGTGTTTCAGAGCTGCGTATGGATAAATTAACATATAAGGCAGAAGAAGGAAGCTGGGGGATAAGCGAGTCAGCGCGCGGCAGTGATTTGCACTGGGTTATGCTTGATAAAGATGAAAAAATATACAGGTTATTCATACGCTCCGCGTCCTACCCTAACTGGCCGGCATTGCCGGTAGCTCTGCAAGGGGAAATTATTCCGGATTTTCCGCTTGTTAATAAAAGTTTTGAACTTTGTTATGCTTGTCTTGATCGTTAGGGGGAAAATATATGCTTAAATTAATCGAGGCAATTTTTTGCGGAAAGATAAAGACAGAAGAGATTAATACAGTTGGGTCGGAGCAGTTTCGCGGAGAATTAAATTGTAATACGGCACAATGTGATAAATGCGGCAAGTGCCTGAGCATTTGTCCTGTGGCTGCCATCAAAATTAATGAATATAACCGGCCGGCTATCGATTATAAAAGATGTGTGTTTTGTGGGAGATGTGTAGAGGCTTGTACTGATGGTGCTCTATATCATTCTAACCTTGAAGCATTGCCGGAAAAAATGGTAACAAGCAGTGTTGACATTGGGCGTGTTGTCAACAAAAAAAACGGCATATCACTTCATGTTCGTCACTTGGATGCTGGTTCTTGTAATGCCTGTGATTTTGAGATGGGTGCACTCGCAAATCCTATTTATGATTTGCACCGTTTTGGTATTTCGTTCGTGGCATCGCACCGACATGCTGATGTTGTTATGGTAACAGGAGTAGTT
>JBOFWD010000189.1:0-7749 GCA_051653445.1 Acidaminococcaceae bacterium
GATTTCACGGTTGGTTACTTAGGAGCTGAAAAAATGAATCATTTATTCAGAGTTCTTGAAACAACTACCCTCCTGATTCGGCGTCCGTGCGCAATCTGCACACTCGAATGACAATTTGCAATTTTCTATATACAAATATAAAAAAACCGCAGTCAAATGACTGCGGTTTGCTTTTTAATGGTGACCCTGGGGCGACTCGAACGCTCGACACACGGCTTAGAAGGCCGTTGCTCTATCCAGCTGAGCTACAGGGCCGTATGCAACTGGCAACATTAAATAAATGGAGCGGGTGATGGGAATCGAACCCACGCGACTAGCTTGGAAGGCTAGGGCTCTACCATTGAGCTACACCCGCAATATGATTTGGTCGGAGCGGCAGGATTTGAACCTGCGACCCCCTCGTCCCAAGCGAGGTGCTCTACCAAACTGAGCCACGCCCCGAATCACAAAATAGATTATACCTAAATAAGCTTTCTTAGTCAAGCCTTTTTTCATTTTAAGACACACAAGTTATAATTTAATATTATTGCACTTTAAACCCTTCTATTTTCAGGAGCCAAAATTATGCCTAATCCATATTATTATCCTGTTTTTTTATTTTAGCACTTGAAGTTCTAACTTGCGTAAAAACAAAAAAAGCACTTCGAATCGAAGTGCTTGATTTAGTGGTGGGCGGTGACGGGATCGAACCGCCGACATCCTGCTTGTAAGGCAGGCGCTCTCCCAGCTGAGCTAACCGCCCGGAATGGTGACCGGTGGGGGAATCGAACCCCCGATACCGCCGTGAAAGGGCGGTGTCTTAACCGCTTGACCAACCGGCCATGGCTCCTCGAGTAGGACTCGAACCTACAACAACTCGGTTAACAGCCGAGTGCTCTACCGATTGAGCTATCGAGGAATTTTCATGTGACTCGTAACATCACAAGAGCTATTATACGGGGATACCGTAATAATGTCAACACTTTTTTTGAAAAAACTTAGCCACCATTTTTAACTTTAACGACAACCTTTTTAACATCGGCTTTTTCACTGCCAACATTGCATCCCGGGCGATGGATTTCCCAGGGGAAAAAGATTGCAATATCACCGGCCTGCATGTCCACATAGTTCTCATTATAAGCTTTTTCGTAAAAAAGCAGGTCCTGCTTGTCCGCATAGTCCTCAGTGACTTTGTGCGCTTCAGTCAGAGGACAGAAACCAATACTTTCTTTCCCCGCAACCAAAAACTGAACATCAATGTATTTATTGTGTGATTCTGGCTTTTTTTCCCCCTTGGGTTCTGTTTCATATGTATTGACACGAGCAAAGATGTCCCGTCCCTCTACTTCATATTCACCATTTGGCAGTTCCGTAAAGTCTGTATCTCTGAGATAAGCCAAAGCCTTTCCAATGCGCAGGGACACATAAGGCAGCAAGTCATTGATTTTAGCTAAATCGGTAAAAATCATTTGATGTACCTCCTTTCCAGAGTTATAAATCTGTAACTTCGACACACATCTTCAATCTCCTTTTTTTAATTATTATCTTTGACAAAAAGTTCACTATTAAGTTAAAATTGAAAAGATTAATATTTTGAAAGAGGTAAGAAATGAGTTATCTAAATGTCAGCAATGTATCTCATTCTTTTGGCGGTCGTCAGATCCTGGAAGATGTATCTTTTAAACTGCTCCGTGGTGAGCATGTTGGTCTCGTCGGTGCTAACGGTGAAGGCAAATCAACCTTTCTTAACATCGTTACCGGTCACCTTCTGCCTGACGAAGGCAAGGTTGAGTGGCCAGGCCGCGTTACTGTAGGTTACCTTGACCAACAAAGCACTCTTAAAGCTGGTACTACTATCCGCGAAATTTTAAGGACTGCCTTCGATAAAATGTATGCCGAAGAACAGCAGATGCTCGAACTTTACGACAAAATGGCCGATGCCTCTCCGGAAGAACTCGACAAAATGATGGCAACCGTTGGAGAAATACAGTCAGAATTGGAACATAGCGGATTTTATTCACTTGATGCCAAAATAGAAGAGGTTGCAAACGGCCTCGGTCTCGGTGATATCGGTCTTGACCGCGACGTAGCGGATTTATCCGGTGGTCAACGCAGCAAAGTGCTTTTGACAAAGCTTCTCCTGCAAGACCCTTCCATTCTTTTGCTCGACGAACCGACCAACTATCTTGACGAAGAACACATCGAATGGCTCACCAAATTCTTACAAAACTACGAGAATAGTTTTATCCTGATTTCTCACGATGTTGCTTTCATGAATAGCGTTGTTAATGTAATTTACCATTTGGAAAACTGCACTTTAACGCGTTATACCGGCGATTATGATAAATTTCTCGAATTATCAGCCATCTACAAGGCTCAGCAAAACAGCGCCTATGAACGCCAGCAACAGGAAGTTGCACAGCTAGAGGATTTTATAGCCCGCAATAAGGCGCGAATTTCCACAACCGGCCGCGCCAAAAGCCGTCAGAAGAAACTGGACAAAATGGACATCATCGAAAAACCAAGAGAAAAAATCAAACCTTCCTTTAAATTCAAGGAGGCCCGCACACCAAGCCGCTTCATCGTAGAGGCAAAAGACCTGGTTCTTGGTTATGACACTCCCCTCACACGACCAGTTTCTTTCGCCTTAGAACGCGGCCAGAAGATTGCTATCAAAGGCGTTAACGGTCTCGGCAAAACGACCCTTTTAAAAACAATTCTCGGGCAAATTCAGCCACTTGGCGGCAAAGTTGAACTTGGCGAATTCCTGGCTCCCGGTTATTTCGAACAGGAAGAACGCACAAAAAATGAAAATACGGCATTGGAAGAAGTCTGGTCTGAATATCCAGGCATGACCAATTACGAAATACGTGCTGCACTTGCTGCTTGCGGCCTGACTAACGAACATATAACCAGCAAGGTTTTCGTTCTTTCCGGTGGTGAAGCCGCTAAAGTACGCCTTTGCAAATTAATGTTAAAAGAAATAAACTGGCTGGTTTTAGATGAACCGACCAATCACCTTGACGTCGATGCCAAGGAAGAGCTAAAAAAGGCTCTTAAAGAATTTAAAGGCAGCGTCCTCTTGGTTTCCCATGAACCCGAATTTTATGAAGACTGGGTAACCTCTGTGATGAACATTGAAGACTGGACAACTAAAGTAATATAAAAAAACAAGAAAATGTACTGACCCCCAAAAGTTAGACCTAAAATCTAACAATCGGGGGTCAGTATTTTTATATTAAATCCTTTATTTTAGGGAAAATGCGCAGTGCATTGTCATAAAAGAACGCCTGGTGCCATTCTTCCGGAACAACTTTTTTCATCAAGGCAATGTAGTTTTTGACATTGACGAGCGGCCAATCAGTACCATAAAGAACCTTATCATACCTGCCAAAATAATCAAGCCACATGCGCAGATAATCATAATATGCTTTATTTTTTGCATAAAAACTTTCTGCTTCAAATTTACCAAAAGCCAAACCTGATAGTTCAAGAAAAACATTATCATTTTTTGCCGCTACTTCAACTGCATCAACAAGCCAAGGGTTGCCGCAGTGAGCTATAACAAAACGAACATCAGGATAACGCACTGCTATTTCATCAACCGTAAGAGGGTGTGCATATTTCAAAATAGCAGTTGTGTTTGAAGTATCGCCTGTATGAATCACTACCGGCAGGTCATATTTCCTTGCCAACTCATACAAAGGATAATGAACAGCATCATATACATAAACATGTCGATAACCTGGATATAGTTTTATTCCTACACATTGAGGCGTAATAATATAACGTTCAAATTCAAGCGCAGTTTTTTCAGAATTATCAAGAGTTAGTTCATCACTTTTTACCCCACAGCAATACCCTATCACCTGAGGCTGATTATATTGTTCATAATTGAATTTGCCAGCGAGATTAGGAACACGAGGCGTGCTGCCACCATAGGCCGCCTGCTCGCCTTCAGCGTTACCCATAGCAATAGAAAATACCACTCCATTGTCAGAGCAAGCCTTGAGATAATGCTCTGAAGTGTTTTCATGCCCAGCTAACGCAGCCGCTTTACAAAAACCTTCAACGTCATAAAAATGCATATGCGCATCAATTATTTTCAATTTCAACACCTTGTTTCTGATCATTTTTTGTATGTAACCAGCTAAATTTCTCTTTCAATTCATTGCGGCATTGCTCCAAGTTGGCAATCGTGCATTGCATAACACCCTGGTCATAAGTCACCATTCGCCCGCAACTGTCAACTGAAACCAATGAACCATCTATCCCAAACAACGCCTGATTCAGCGTTATATACCACTTGTCTTCCTGTCCCATACGTTTGCTGTCGATTTCAAGAATCAGCAAATAATCCGCCCCCGCGGCAAAAGCCTCTTCCAACATATCATCAAAATCATACTGAGAAGAATCATAAGAATCTGTATTTTTTTGTAAAATAACATAGCTTGGCAAAATAGCTCGATACTCATCAAGAACAAACCGATTTATATTCGGTGTAAATGGGCGGGACTGTATATTTCTCGGTGTCCCCGCTACAATTGCAACCAAATAATCTTTGTTCGTCCTTTTCACCTTAGGCTGCTCTTTTAAAACGCCGGCCTCAATCGCTCTATCATATGCATCATAATAATTTTTGACAGCCAAATCAAAATAATAAGACACAGGATGCTGATAGTCAGCAGCGCGAGCAGAAAGTTTAAATATTTTTTCTCTGCCGAACTGTTTAAAGCCGCCAATAAAAGTCTGTAAGCCGCCAGGCACCGGATCATAAGAAGTCTTTATACGCAGCAAATTTATTTTGTCACCGTAAGCCTCCGCAAAGGAGGCATTGCCTACAGCAGGAGCGCCAAAAGTAATAACAGGCACCTTGTCCTTTGGAATGCCCATGCTCACCAGTCTTTCTGCAAATAAAGTGGCAGCCGCACCTCCTAAGCTATGTCCTGTCAAAAGCAATACGGAATCCGGATTATCCTTGAGAATAGATGCAATATCTTTAGCGTTACCGGTTCCTTCCAAATCAAGCTTTAAACTAAAAGCAGCATTCACATATTCATTAAACCCCCTGTGCACAGCAGGAACTGCAGGATCTTTAACTTCTTGTGCTATTTCAATAAATTCTGTCGGACTGCTACCGCCATACGCCACCTTTGACGTTGCGAAATTAACTTCCCAATCTTTAATGGTAGCACTGCCTCTAAAGGCCAACACAAATAGCTTTTTGCCTTGTGCGATTGTTTTGTTATAAGCAAATGTAAAATTGGCTTCGCGGTTGCCATCATCGACGGTATATGGCTGAATAACAAATCCATACTCTCCCAGATATGAGTATTCTGAAGCAATGCCATTAGGAACATAAGTACCGGCACAAGTAGCAGCAGCTAAAGCAATCAACTCGGCTTCTTTGTATTCCTGTACCGCATTCTGTTTTTTTATAGCACTTTCATCAGCCGATGCTAATACAGGGAATGTCATTATTTGTAATATCATCAGAAAAAGCATCCACAATCTTTTCATGTCGCTACCTCCTTGATACTCAATTATACATTAATAAAAAGCGAAAAAAAAGAAGGAGCATTTTCATAGAAAATGCTCCTTCGATTTGTTCAGTAGTTATATTATTAAAATTAATTAATTACTATAATTACAGACGAACAACGTTTGCAGCTTGCTCACCGCGGTTGCCTTGGACAACATCGAATTCAACTGCTTGACCTTCTTCAAGGGTTTTGAAACCTTCAGATTGAATTGCGGAGAAGTGTACGAATACGTCGCCACCATCTTCACGTTCGATGAAACCATAACCTTTTTCTGCGTTGAACCATTTTACTTTGCCAGTCATATTTCTTGGCCTCCTAAAAATAAAAAATATTTCCGAAAAAAGTGCTACATGAAAACTCCGCTGCAACGTGCGTTAAAGTGTTCTCTACTAGTCGGCCTTCTTTCTACTTGCTCATTATAGCATGGGGTCTTAACTTTGACAAGCCAAATAAATCATTATTTGCACTTTTGGAAAAATTCAAAAGTGCTTGCTATCACTTGCTTTATAGCCCATATTTTGCTTGCTGTATCAAAGACTCCTTCTCTGCCTTCTTTAACTTTTTAAGTTCATTTTCCCGTTTAAGAGCGGATGATTTATCAGCAAGCTCTTCGGAATAAACCATTTCTATCGGCAGCCTGCCCCTTGTATATTTTGCACCTTTACCGCTTTGATGTGCTGCAAGTCGTTGCTTAAGATCGTTAGTCCAACCTGTATAAAGGGAACCATCTCCACAACGCAGGACATACACGTATGATGACAATTTATTTTACAACCTCAACGGTTTCCATAGTTACGTCTTCCAGCGGACGATCACGGAAATCCGTTCTAGTCACGCCAATTTTGCGAACCACATCCATTCCTTCAACTATGCGGCCAAAGATAGTATGGTGTCCATTAAGCCAGGGAGTTGCTGCCAAAGTAATGAAGAATTGACTGCCGCCGGTGTTTGGGCCTGCATTAGCCATAGAAAGATACCCCTCATCATCGTGAGTCAAGCCCTCACCAAATTCATCAGCAATCTTATAGCCAGGACCGCCCATACCGGTTCCGGTAGGGTCGCCGCCTTGAATCATAAAGCCATCAATAACACGGTGAAAGATAACTCCATCATAAAATTTCTTTTCCACCAATGAAATAAAGTTCTCTGTCGTTTTTGGCGCTTTGTCTTCGAACATTTCCGCCACAAATTCACCCATGTTTGTTTTAAATCTTATTTGTCTGTTTTCGCTCATTTCATCTGCTCCCTTTAATATAATATTTTAACTACTTTTAGCTAATCTTTATACCTCAAAAAGGCTGCTCCATCTTAAAATGAAGCAGCCTCGTGAAAACTAAACTATTTTATGCCCATCATAAATTTCGCCACCGGCATCCGGCAATAATTTATAGCGTTCAGTCCACAATGTTTTATATTTCACTGCTTGCGCATGAATATCATCAAGATGTTCTCCCGGCAAAGTCTTCAACACCTTAGCAGGAATACCTGCAACCAATGAGTTTGGCGGAATAACAGTGCCTTTAGTAACTACTGCCCCTGCAGCGACAATACTCCCGGTACCGACAACAACACCATCCAGGACAATTGCCCCCATACCAATTAGGCAATGGTCTTCAACTTTGCAGGCATGCAAAATGGCGCCATGACCGACTGTAACATAATCGCCGACAATACAAGCGTGTGTATCTGAAACATGCATAACACTGTTATCCTGAATGTTGCTGTATTGGCCGACTTCTATGCGGTTAACATCGCCCCTTACGGTGCAATTATACCAAACACTGCTGAACTCCTTCATTTTAACTGCGCCGATAATAGCGGCATCTTCTGCAGCCCATGCTTTCTTATCAATTTCCGGTAAAATGTCATTAAAAGATTTAATCACTTTTACACACCTTCTTTTTTTATTTATCATAACCTGCACAATTATTATTAAATAATTCCACTGTTATGTCAATAAATAACCCTCGTTTTTTAACTTTATATTCACCAAAGGCCTTTATCGCCATGTTGTTTAACTTTAGTAAAATAAATATGCAAACCTGTAGCTACAAGAACAAAACCCGTAAAAACCAAAATATACTTGGTAGCCAAAAAAGTTCCCATAAAACCACCAACAAGAGGACCTACTACACCGCCCGATTGTTGCGCCGCAGTCACCAGCCCGAAAGCTTTGCCTCTAACCAGCGGATCTGTCGTTTTCACTATACCGGCGTTGATATTCGGT
>JBOFWD010000190.1:0-10558 GCA_051653445.1 Acidaminococcaceae bacterium
AACATAATGTGCTGCTCCTATTTTATGAGCTGCCAAGCGAGCATCTTCAACATCAGCAAGTGAACAGCAACGGCTTTCATCAACAATTCCAATATCTTCATTAACAAACATCCGTCCGGTAACACCTGTTACTTCATAACCTTCATCCCGCAAAAGCAAAGCGACGGTGGAACTATCCACGCCGCCGCTCATAGCAACCATAACCTTTTTATTTGAATGTCGACTCTCTCGACTCTCCGTTTTACAATTAGCAGAATCTGACATTCTGACCAACCTTTCCAAAATAGAATTAGCTGGAGCTACAACAACCATGATGGCAACAACCCTTATCGAGGCTAATACCATCGGTTGGCAAACCGTTCTTTAATTTATAATCAACGATTGCTGCCTTCAACGCATCAGCAGCAAGGTTAGAACAATGCATCTTAACCGGCGGAAGGCCGTCTAAAGCTTCGGCAACTGCCAGATTGGTCAGCTTAAGGGCCTCTTCAATGCTCTTACCTTTAGCAAGTTCTGTAACCATGCTGCTGGTAGCAATAGCAGCTCCGCAACCAAAAGTCTGAAACTTGATATCTTTGATTATATTATCATCTACCTTAATAAATATTTTCATTATATCGCCGCAAACCGGGTTGCCAACTGTTCCAACACCGGAGTAATCTTCCATGACACCTACATTGCGTGGATTAGAAAAATGATCCATTACTTTTGCACTATACATATCACACCAACTTTCTTATGCTTTATTATATTTTTCACTATAAAGAGGTGACATCTGACGCAACCGGTCCACAATCGGCGGTAATTTTTCCAATAAATAGTCAATGTCTTCTTCCGTTGTAAATTCTGATAAAGTCAAACGCAATGAACCATGAGCAGTTTCATGCGGCAAACCAATTGCCAGCAAAACATGCGAGGGATCCAAAGACCCTGATGTGCAAGCCGAGCCGCTGGATGCAGCTATGCCAGCCATATCAAGCAACAGCAACAAGCCTTCTCCTTCAATATAACTTATGCTGAAATTAGCATTGTTAGGAAGTCTGTCCGTCGGGTGACCATTCAACCGCACCTCACTTATTTTTTCGTTAATCCCGTCTATAAGTTTGTCGCGCAGACGAGTGATACGTTCGCTGTTATTTTCCATGTTTGTTTTAGCGTGTACAGCGGCCATTCCTAACCCTAAAATGCCTGCTGTATTTTCGGTGCCGGCTCGCAAGCCTTTTTCCTGTCCACCGCCATAAACAAGGTTTGCAATTTTCAAGCCTTGTTTAATATAAACCGCGCCAGTACCTTTTGGTCCGTGAAACTTGTGCGCAGTGAGAGTCAAGAGATCTATATTATCAGCTTTTACATCAATCGGAATATGACCGGCAGCCTGAACCGCATCGGTATGAAAAATAACGCCGTGTTTTCTGGCAACCGCGCCAATTTCCCTGATAGGCATAATTGTACCTATTTCATTATTGGCATACATCACTGAAACCAAAATGGTTTCAGGTGTAATCGCTGCCTCTACATCTGCGGGAGCAATCTTACCAAATTGATCTACAGGAAGATATGTTACAGTATAGCCTTCCTTCTCCAAAGCCTGGCAAGTATGAAGAATGGCATGATGTTCTACTGCCGTTGTAATTATGTGCTTGCCCTTCTTAGCATAGGCACGGGCAATACCCATCAACAGCATCGTATCACCCTCACTGCCGCCTCCCGTAAAAATTATTTCCTTCGGTGAAGCGTTTATCAGTTCAGCAACCTGCTCCCTTGCAGTGTCAATAATATTCTTGGCCTGTTGTCCTAATTTATAAATACTGGAGGGATTTCCATATTGTTCAGTCATTGTTCTGCACATAGCCTCAGCAATATCCGGCAGAACTTTTGTTGTCGCCGCGTTGTCTAAATAAACTTGTTGCATTTCAATGCTCCTCTCTTTCTTAACCTGCTGGTTGTTTTATTCCTAGTTTGTTGGTAGGTTTTCTTTATATTAACAATTCTTACTGTTTTTGTCAAGTTTTTTTAAATTAACTATTTTTACAAATTTTTGCAAATATAAATGCCTTTTCTTGGGTTTTTACACAAATTCTATCTTCAGAAAGCAGTGACTTCAAACGTGATATTATAAAAGCATCTCCCGTTTTTAACATTTCCTTGCCCAAAATTTCTCCAACTATTTCAAACACGGCTTTAGGCACTTTTCCTATTTTGCTTAAAATCAGTTCATCATATATATCTAAACCAACGCTTAAAACTTCTCCTTGCTTTAGTATTCGGCATGAAGTATTTTCCAAAATACACCTCTGCCATTGGCATACGATTTTATTTCGTTCTTCGCAAGAAAGTTTATTTTTATTTTTATCAGCTAATGCGAAAACCTCAACCTTGTCAGGCTCAATCTGTCCAAAACTTTCTATTGTTTCGAGCTCCGTATTACTCTCAGCAATTTGCTCCGGGCATACTAAATAAACAGGTATACCCTTCTCCTTCAGGAACCATATCACATACATCATGCCGCAATATTCAACAGGGTTTTTACTGTACCAAATAGTTACAGCATCAGCTTTTTCTATTTTTTCATGACATCGCAGGTATTCTGCTTTCCATTCTTGTTTTGAAATTGCCGGTTTAATTTTTAATGTTTTCATAATTTCGGCCCATCTGAAATCCGGAGATAAGCTTTCTTGCAAACAGCCGATTGAAAAGTCATCAAAAAGCAAGATATTTTCACCTTGTACAGTGCTTTGCTCTTTAGCCCTCTGCAATCCTTCATGTATGCCACCAAGAAAACAAAGATTCAACATATCACTACCTTCTTTCGGCAAATTTTGTCAATTAATCGTTTTGTTTAACCATAATATTTATTCTCTTTATATTTTATCACGCTCAGTTGTCAACATCTGATAAAAAACTGTTTAGGCAAAAATAAATCTTTTATATCTGAAAAATAGTTAACAAAATCGCACTTTAAACTTTAATTGATTTTAAAAAATTCTATCAACCAAAGCATATTTTTATAAAACATTTGACTGCTTTCTCAGCTTATAATATAATGTGTTCAAGATTAATAATTAGCACGATATGGGACTGGCGGATCAGTGGACTAACCACGTGGACCATATTGTAGAAAAGCCGACCGCCTGGGCAACAGTTTGCTGCTCAGGCGGTTTTTTGCTTGTTTGTACGCATACTGCAACTTAGAAGAGAGGTGTTTAGTAATGCAAGAATGGAAAGGTTTTAATGAAGGAGTATGGCAACAGGAAATCGATGTAAGAGATTTTATACAAAAAAATTATCTGCCTTATGATGGAGACGATGCTTTTTTGGCCGGTCCAACTGTCAGAACAAAAGGTCTTTGGCTGGAATGCACAGAACTTTTAGCCAAAGAAATAAAAAACAATGGAGTTCTTGACGCTGATCCTGACCGTGTTTCTACAATTACGTCCCATAAACCCGGTTATATTGACCGTTTCAAAGAAATAATTGTTGGCTTGCAAACTGATAAACCGCTTAAAAGAAGCGTCATCGTCAATAGCGGTGTCCGCATGGCAGAACAAGCTTGTGAAGCATATGGCTACAAACTAAATCCCCTAATCAGCGATATTTATAATAATCATAGAACAACACATAACAGTGCTGTCTTTAATGTATATACCGAGGAAATGCTTTTGGCCAGAAAAATAGGCATAATCACCGGTCTTCCGGACGCTTATGGCCGCGGCCGTATAATCGGTGATTATCGCCGCGTTGCCCTCTATGGCATCGATAAACTTATTGAAGCAAAAGAAAACGACTTAAAACGACTTGGCGAAGTAGCCATGACGGAAGAAATTATTCGGACGCGTGAAGAAATAGCTATGCAGATAGCTTCACTACGCGGCATCCAGGAAATGGCCGCCAGCTATGGTTGTGATGTTTCCAAGCCGGCAGGCAATGCCAAAGAAGCTGTCCAGTGGCTCTATTTCGGCTATCTTGCTTCTATAAAGGAGCAAAACGGTGCTGCTATGTCATTAGGACGCACTTCTACCTTTCTGGACATCTATCTCGAACGTGACTTGTCCGCAGGTTTTATTAGTGAATCCGAAGCACAGGAACTTATGGACCAGCTAGTAATCAAACTGCGTTTAGCCCGTCATCTTAGAACTCCGGAATACAATGAACTTTTTGCCGGCGATCCGCTTTGGGTTACTGAAGTAATCGGTGGCATGGGTGAAGACGGCCGGACTTTGGTTACAAAAAATTCCTACCGTATTCTCAACTCTCTTTTCAACCTTGGTCCTGCACCGGAACCAAATTTGACTGTACTCTGGTCTGATAAACTTCCTCAAGGTTTCAAGAATTTCTGTGCCAAAGTTTCAATCGAAACCAGTGCCATCCAATACGAAAATGATGAAATAATGCGTCCTGTTTATGGCGATGACTATGGAGTTGCCTGCTGTGTTTCAGCTATGAAACTTGGCAAACAAATGCAATTCTTTGGCGCACGTGTCAATCTGGCCAAGGCTCTTCTAATGTCCATCAACGGTGGCCGTGACGAAAAAACAGGCGTGCAAATAGCACCGGAATTGGCTCTGCCTACCGGTGAGTATCTCGACTATGACGAAGTTCGCAAAAACTACAGCACAGTCCTGGACTGGCTGGCCGAACTCTACGTTAATACTTTGAATATCATTCATCGCATGCATGATACTTATGCCTATGAAGCTGCACAAATGGCATTGCACGACAGCGAAGTCGACAGGCTTATGGCATTCGGTGTTGCCGGTTTATCAGTAGCCGTTGATTCCTTAAGTGCTATCCGTTACAGCAAAGTTAAACCTATCCGTAATGCGGAAGGCATTACAGTTGATTTTGTTGCGGATGGTGATCACCCCTGCTTCGGCAACAATGACGAAAGAGTAGATTCACTTGCTCATGAACTGACACACGAATTTATTACAAAACTCCGCACGCACGCAGCTTACCGCCAAGCTACACACACTCTGTCTGTTTTGACCATTACTTCAAATGTCATGTATGGCAAAAAAACAGGTGCTACACCTGATGGCAGAAAAGCCGGAGAAGCTTTTGCGCCCGGTGCAAACCCGATGCATGGCCGTGACCAAAAAGGTGCGCTTGCCGCTATGGCTTCAGTAGCCAATATTTCCTATGATGACTGCCGTGATGGCATTTCCTACACCTTCTCGATCGTACCAGGTGCGCTTGGAAAAACGGAAAATGCACGCATAGACAATTTGGTTGCTATTTTGGACAGCTATATAATACACAACGGTCATCATATAAACGTCAATGTTTTCAACCGAGAAGTCCTTTTAGATGCCATGGCTCATCCGGAACTTTATCCTCAGCTCACAATACGTGTATCCGGATATGCAGTTAACTTTATTAAATTAAGCCCTGATCATCAAAAAGAAGTTATCAATCGTACTTTCTACGAGGCTATGTAAAAATCATGAAAGCTTACTACCATTCTATTAACACTTTTGGTACCGTTGATGGCCCTGGTATAAGATATCTCTTGTTTCTTGCCGGCTGCAACTTAGGCTGCAGTTTTTGTCACAACCCTGACACCTGGGTAAGAACTGATAAGACAATTTCTATCGAAGAAATTATTACAGAAATAAAAAAATACAGCGTTTTTTATAATAAGTCAGGCGGTGGCATAACCATAAGCGGCGGCGAGCCCCTTCTACAGGCCGACTTTGTCAGTGAACTTTTCAAAGAATGCAAGAAACTGGATATTCATACAGCTCTTGATACCGGAGGTTTTTTTGCGCAGCCGGAACTTGATAAAGTAATGCCTTACACGGATCTTGTTATGTTTTCTTTAAAAGCGGTCGATGAAGAAGTACACCGCCAATTGACAGGTAAAGACAATGCTTTGATTCTGCAAAATTTATTTTATGCAGCCTCAAAAACACCGCTCGTTTTGCGTTATGTTGTAATACCGGGTGTCAATGATTCTGAAAATGATCTGTCTAAACTAGCTGAATTAATCAAAAAATTGCCAGCAACCGTAAAAATTGATCTTTTGCCTTACCACACTATGGGTAAGACAAAATGGCAATCACTCAAAATTCCTTATAAGCTTAATAGAGTCCCTGATGCTTCCGCCAGTGATATGCAGAGAGTTAAGAAATTTTTTGTCGATGCAGGAATCAAAAATGATTACGTGATTTAACACTTAAGAAGCGAGTTTTCCAAACAACTGGATTGCTCGCTTTTTTATGTCATAAAATTGCATATAATTATAATAAAATTACAGGAAACTTGTTGACACTTGTTCTGTTATTGCAAATAATAAAGTATGACATATGTCAAAACATTATTGGGAGATGATAGTGCATGGACAAAAAAACTGTACAGTTCCTGCTGGCAATCTTTGCCTTTATCACCGTCGGCTGGCTGATGCCTACACCGGACGGATTACCGCAGGCAGGTAAAATGGCTTTAGCCGTCGGTACCTTTGCTATTATTGTTTGGGTCACTAATGCGATTGAGGGAGCCCTAAGCGGCCTCATGATTGTGTTTATGCTTGCTATAACAGGAGCCGCCAAGATTGACAAAGCTTTTTCAGGTTTTGCAAATACTTCCCTTTGGTTGATTGTCATTGGTTTTCTAATGGCAGGTGTTATGGAACACTCCGGTTTATCCAAACGCATAGCCTTATATCTGGTTGCGTTGTCCAAAGGCGTCAGCTCCCGCATCTACTGGTCTATTGCCGCTTCAATTGGTTTGTTGACATTTTTCGTTCCTTCCATTACAGCCCGTACACTGTTGATGCTTCCAATAATTCTTGGCATCGGTGAATCCTTCAATGCCAAAGAAGGAAAGAGTAATATCGTAAAAGCGCTTCTTTTGATTGTAGCCATGAGCGGTACCATGATGAGCATCGGTGTTCTTACTTCTCACGTCGCAAATCCTATAACTGTGGGCATGATTCAAAGCGCTACCGGCAAACTCATTACATGGGGGGAATGGTTCCGTGTTGGCGGTCCTCCGGCATTTGTTCTCGGTTTTATTTCTGTCTTCGTCATAAAATTAATGTATCCGCCGGAAATCAAAAATATTGGCGATGGCGGGGCTTATGTAAAACGTGAATTAGCCTCTATGGGACCGATTAGCAGAAATGAAATATATACTCTTATAATTTTTGTAATTACACTTATTTTATGGGCAACGGATTCTTATACAAAAATACCTGTTGTAACCGTAGGCCTTCTTTCCGTACTTCTTCTTTTACTGCCAGGCATCGGCGTCATGGACTGGAAAGAAGCTCAGGGCAAAATTCCCTGGAATGTATATATCCTTTACGGAGGCGGCTTGTCACTCGGTGCGGTACTCGTATCCTCGGGCGCTGCCAAATGGCTTGCAAACACAATGTTAGCGCCGCTTCATCCCTTCCCGCTGACGATGCAGATTATCGCCTTGATCTGGATTGCAACAATCCTCCAAATTTTATTTACCGGCGGTGGTCCAAAAACAACGGCACTTACACCAATCGTAATTGCCTATGCCGGCACAATCGGAGCCGATCCCCTTGTTCTAGCCTTAATCCTTGGCATGAATATGCAGCACCAATACTTGTTACCGGTAAGCAATATGCCAAATGCAGTTATCGTCGGCACCCCGCATATCACG
Organism: Acidaminococcaceae bacterium; assembly: GCA_051653445.1. Taxonomy (GTDB): domain Bacteria; phylum Bacillota; class Negativicutes; order Acidaminococcales; family Acidaminococcaceae; genus RZYP01. The sequence goes on from JBOFWD010000190.1 coordinate 7,633, forward strand.
GAAAAAGAACTCATGAAAGCAGGAGCTGTTATGAGTATTTTGGGAGCAGGATTTTTCTCACTGGTCGTTCTCACCTATTGGAAATGGATTAATCTCTTATAAATAAATTATTTTTCAAATAAAAAGGAGCTGTTTACATGAATTATGAAAAAATCATCCCAGAAACATTGGACCTCATCACGGCCATCGTCGGCGAAAAAAATGTTTTGACTGATGCAGAATTAATGCAGCCGTACTCTCACGATGAAGTAACTGATCCGGCTTACCATCGTATGCCTGAAGTAGTTGTCTTTGCAGAAAATACAGAACAAGTGGCAAAGCTAGTCAAACTTGCCAATGAAAAACTTTTTTCTGTGGTTCCCCGCGGTGCCGGAACCGGTCTTGCCTGCGGTGCTGTTCCTATTTATGGTGGCATGGTCCTCAGTTTGGAAAAAATGGATAAAATTCTTGAAATTAATGCAGAAGCCATGTACGCAGTAGTTGAACCGGGCGTAAGAACCGATGATTTGCAGAAAGCTGTTAAAGCTCTGGATCTTTTCTACGCCGGCGACCCCTGCAGCGGTGACAGCTGCTTTATAGGCGGCAATATTGCCACCAATGCAGGTGGTAACAAAGCGGTAAAATACGGCACTACGCGCCACCAGGTTTACGAAATAGAAGTTGTTTCCCCGCTGGGCGAAGTCCTGCATCTCGGCGCACGTCTTAACAAAATGACAACCGGCTACTGCCTTGATCAGCTTATCATAGGCTCTGAAGGTACTTTGGGCATTATTACCAAGGCCACCGTCAAACTTCTGCCAAATCCAAAGTATCTGATTGACCTTTTGGCTGTCTTCGCTGATGTTGACAGCGCTATCGGCATTGTTAACAAAGTCATTAAAGCCGGCATCACTCCAACTTGCGTAGAATTCATGGATAACATCACCATCAAATCCGTCGAACGCTATCTGCACGAAACTCTGCCGGACAGCGAAAATGGCAATTACATCATTATTCAAGTTGAGGGCACAAGCGAAGATGACCTGGATGAAAAAATGGTTCTTCTTGATGAACTATGTACCGAAAATGGTGCAACCTGCGTTTTGGTAGCAGACTCAGCAAAAATCTGGCAGGCACGCAAAGCTTTTGCCGAAGCAGTACGTGCTGAAAGCCTGATTGTCTGCAAAGAAGATATCGTTGTGCCTGTAGACCAGGAACCTCTCATTATCGACAACATTTTGGAATTTGCTAAAAAATATGACCTGGTCACCCGTATTGCCAGCCACGCAGGCGATGGGAACATTCACCTGAACATACTCAAAAATGAAGAGCTTTCACATGAAGAATGGGAAGCTAAGATTGCTATATTCCAAAGAGAACTCTATACCCAAGTTTATAACCTGGGCGGACGCCTTTCCGGCGAACATGGCATCGGCTACAAGAGAAAAGACCTTATGGCTGAATTTACCGGTGCAGCTGAACTTGATGTTATGCGCGCCATCAAAAAAGCCATGGATCCGAATCTTATTCTTAACCCCGGCAAAATCCTTGATATTAAAGCATAATTTTTAAACATAAATATACAAAAGGGAGTCCATCTGATAGCGATGGACTCCCTTTTGATTTTCACGCAAGCTTTGCTATAAAAGCTAACATTGGTTTTATTGCCTCTTTATTTGTCCAGTCTGCCGGCCTCTCACATACCTCTAAAAATTCTTTGCTGTCTTCATCAAGCTTTTCCGGTCTAGTATGTTTTATTTTTGTTTTTAAAACAAAAATGAGAAATTTATCCAAAATATTAAGTTTTTGGAAATTAAAAGCGCCTCGCAAATAAAAAAGGGCTACTCTGTCTCTGATGTTTGCAGCAAAATTTTTGAAAAAAACATGCCTAAGGTTTTCTTTGCTCTCCGGCGCGCAGCCAACCGCAAAAACAATAATCCGCTTGCCGCCAAGCCTATCCATATTTGCAGTAAGCAAGTCAACACCTGATATGGTGCCTGCATAGAGAAACCCGCCAAATATGATTGTATGATAATTTGCCAGTTCTTTAACAGCCGTTTTTTCCGCATCAAAAAGATCTGCCGATAGTTCTTCTGCAATCCACTCTGCGTATTTTTTTGTGCTGCCATGCTTTGATTTGTACAAAACAGCTATTTTCTGCGTCATTAAAATCCTCACTCCATATACGAATTAATAGAAATAAATAATAACTTGCTGCATCTCCTGCGAAGACAAAGGTTAAATTTTCGAATTACCATCAACAGAATTTTCCTGATGCTCATTTTCCATCTTTTCCATTGAATACGTATTATGATATTCCTTCAGTTTTGCCATAACCAAGCCGTGCACCGACTTAGCAGGATAAGAAGCATTCTTGTCCAAAACACCTGCCTGAATACCCGTAAGCAGTTCAATGCCTTCATCAATATTGCTGACCTGATAAATATGGAACTTTCCATCCCTGACCGCTTCAACGATTTCTCCATTCAAGGCCAAGTCTTTCACATTTTGTTCTGGAATCATAACGCCTTGTTTGCCAGTCATACCTTTTATCTTGCAAACTTCATAAAACCCTTCTATTTTCTCTGTAACACCGCCAATAGGTTGTATTTCTCCCTTCTGATTAACAGAACCGGTAACAGCAATATCTTGACGTAAAGGAACTTCAGATAAACTCGACAAAATAGCATAGAGCTCGGCACTAGAAGCACTATCACCGTCAATGCCATCATAAAGCTGCTCAAAAGTAAGGCTGGCAGTTAAAGATAGTGGCATTTTTTGTGCATATTTACTGCCAAGATAACCGCTAAGAGTCAGTACCCCTTTGCTGTGGGAGGCTCCGCTCATCTTCGTTTCACGCTCAATATTCACAATGCCGGCACGCCCAAGATAGGTATTAGCAGTAATTCTGGACGGCTTTCCAAAAGCATACTCTCCAATCCCCAAT
>JBOFWD010000191.1:0-6775 GCA_051653445.1 Acidaminococcaceae bacterium
CTGGTTTGCCGCAGCCTCTCTCTTCACCAAGATCTACATGGATCTCAGAGCAAGGGCCACATGGGCCGGATCCTATCTCCCAAAAATTTTCTTCCAAACGGATAATGCGCTCTGCCGGTATACCAACAACATTATGCCAGATATCAAAAGCTTCATCATCATCTGTGTATATTGTAACCCATAACTTATCAGCTGGTATTTCCAAAACTTCTGTCAAAAATTCCCAGCTCCAAGGAATAACTTCTTTTTTAAAATAATCGCCGAAAGAAAAATTGCCCAACATTTCAAAAAACGTATGATGCCTTGCAGTCCTTCCAACATTTTCAATATCACCGGTACGTACACATTTCTGGCAAGTTGTAATGCGCGGACTTGGCGGCTTCATTTTTCCTGTAAAAAAAGGTTTAAATGGCGCCATACCTGCACCAATCAACAGTAAAGTAGGATCATCTTGTGGAATCAAAGAGGCACTTGGTTGTATTAAATGTCCTCTTTCTGCAAAGAAATTCAGAAAAGCCTCTCGTATCTCGTTACCAGTCATATTTTTCATTATTATTTATCGCCCCTTGTTTCCATGTAAACACACGAAAAATTATACAAAATTTGCTCTATTATGTCAATTCAGCTTGACTTTATGCTAGCTAAGATTGTGCCGCCGCCTATACAATAATCATTTACATAAAAAACTGCGGCCTGGCCCGGTGCAATACCTCGCAACGGTAATTTCAAAGTAACTTTTACCTGGCCAGCAATAATATCCGGTTCGATAACCGCTTCAACAGGTTTTGCATTATAACGAATTTTTACCCTAACGGATTTTTTCTCTTTCAGGGGCAAGCCATCACTAAAAATTACATCGTTAACAATCATGCCATCACGCAGAGATTCTTCAGCACCCCCTAACACTACTATATTCTTCTCCGCATCAATTTCCATGACATAAAGAGGAGCAGCGGCTGCGATACCCAAACCTTTACGCTGGCCAATTGTGTAATGAGATATACCATGATGTATGCCCAATATCTGACCTTGAGAATCTATAACATTACCTTTTTTTTCGACAAAAAATGAATTAAGAAATCTATGATAGTCGTTATCTGGAATAAAACATATGTCTTGACTATCCTTCTTATTAAAGACCGGCAGATTAAACTCTTTTGCCATTTGCCTTACTTGCGTTTTATCATATTCTCCCAAAGGGAATATTACATGCTTAAGTTGTTCCTGGTTCAAGTGATAAAGGACATAACTCTGATCCTTAGCAACATTTTTTGCCTGGGCAACTCTCTTGAAACCTTCGCTATCTTCCATAATAGCCGCATAATGCCCGGTTGCTAAATAATCAGCCCCAAGCTCTCTGGCTTTATCATACAATAGCCCAAATTTAACTTTCTTATTGCAATAAACACAAGGGTTAGGAGTCCTGCCAGCTTTATATTCATCTAAAAAATATTCTACAACATTTTTTCTAAAAAAATCATTAAAATCTATAATGTGATGTTCTATTCCCAATAGTTTTGCAACGATTGCGGCATCTTTCTCAGGTGATTCTGATTGTTCCACAGAAATATCTGCATTCTTATCCACCCAAAGCCTCATAGTAATTCCTATTACTTTATATCCTTTTTGCAATAACAAAGCGGCAGCAACGGAACTGTCCACGCCACCGCTCATAGCTATTGCTACTGTTTTATCTTTTAGCATTCTTCTCACTCCTGCAGAGATCCTCCAGTGTAATACCATCAAGCACCTTGCTTATGCTGTCTGCAACTTTGGCCCAGATTCCCTGAGTAACACACTCTTCACATTTCTCACAATAGTGTTTGTCATTTTTATCTGTGCTGAGCAAACAATCTACAGGAACAATAGGCCCTTCCATAACACGTATGATGTCTCCGACGGTAATATCCTTGGGGTCTCTTGTCAAATAATATCCACCTTGAGCTCCTCTTGTACTTTTAACGAGTCCAGCTTTTCTGAGTTGACCCATCAGTTGTTCAAGATAGTGTTCAGATATTTGCTGACGCTCCGCTACATTTTTGATAGAGACAGGCATATTATTCACTGAATTCATTGCAAGGTCATACATGGCTGTAACACCATATCTTCCCTTAGTTGAAAGTTTCATCATAAAAAATTTCCCACCATTCAAATCAATTTCTACTATTTTACTAAAGAATAACAATTGTAAAAAAATATGTCAATTGTCTTTTTTATTACCTGTTTTTTTTAATTGCATCTGCTCTTCACCTATATGCTTAGGTTTATAATAATTAACATCTTTTATTTCATCAGGAAGATATTGCTGATTTACATAGCCAGCAGGATAATCATGAGGATAAAGATAGCCGGCGCCATTACCCAATTTTGCGGCACCTGGATAATGTGCATCTCGAAGATGTTTAGGTACTTGTCCACAATTTTTAGTGCGAACATCTTCAATTGCTCTTGCAATAGCTACATAACAGCTATTGCTTTTAGGAGCATTAGCAATATAACAAACAGCTTGTGCCAAAGGAATCTGGGCTTCAGGCAAGCCGATAAAATGCGCCGCCTGAGCTGCAGCATTAGCAACAACCAAGGCTTTGGGATCCGCGTTGCCAACATCTTCAGACGCACAAATCAAAATTCTTCTGGCAATAAATCTTACATCCTCTCCACTTTCAATCAATCTTGCCAAATAGTGAAGAGCCGCATCAGCATCTGACCCTCTCATACTTTTAATAAAAGCTGAAACAATATCGTAATGATAATCTCCGTTTTTATCATACTGCAAAACCACATTACCAAGCACAAGCCTAAGAACATTTATATCCAGTTCTTTGCAATCTTCTGCCAGCATTGCTATTGCTTGTTCCAACACATTCAAAGCTCGCCTGGCATCTCCATTAGCAAAATTAGCTACAACATCCATCGCTTCGTCGGAAATTTTGATACCCCTATCACCATAACCGTTGGTTTTATCTGATAAGGCTCTTTTTATAATTTTTTTTATATCTTCTTCAGTTAGCCGCTCTAATCTTATTACTTTCATTCTCGATAAAAGAGGAGAGTTGATTTCAAAAAAAGGGTTTTCTGTTGTGGCTCCAATCAATACTATAGTTCCATTTTCAACATAAGGCAAAAGCACATCTTGTTGTGCTTTATTAAAACGATGAATTTCATCTATGAAAATAATCGTACGACCAACACCGCTTCTTTGCCTATCTGCAGCACTTGCCAGCAATTTACGAAGTTCCGGTACGCCGGATGAAACAGCATTGATTGATTCAAATATGCTTCCGGTTAATTCTGCAATAACTTTAGCAAGTGTAGTTTTTCCCGTTCCAGGTGGTCCATAAAATATTATTGATGGTATGGAATCATTTTCAATCATGCGTCGTAAATAACTCTTTGTACCTATGACTTTTTCTTGGCCAATAAAATCAAACAAATTTTTTGGCCGCAGTTTATCCGCTAAAGGTTTTGGTGCCATACTTATAAATAAACTATCCATTATTTTTATAACCTCCTGACTGCTTTACTTATAAAAAAGGCACCAGCAAAAAGCCAGCGCCTAAAAAACATTATTTGTTCAATATGTCACGAACGATCAATGAAGCAATCAAAAGTCCTGCTGTAGCTGGCACAAACACAAGGCTTCCAGGCACATTGGATTGTATTGTTTTTTGCGGTTCTTCAACCGAAAAAACCACCTTTACGCCACTAACTATGCCAGCTTGGCGCAACTTAGTCCGAACCGCTCTGGCTAAAGGACACGTATGAGTTTTAGAAATATCCGCAGTCCTAAGCATTTGAGGATCTAGCTTATTGCCCGTTCCCATAGCCGAAATTATCGGTACGTTATTACTTGCTGCTGAAAACATTAAGTCCACTTTTGAATCCACGCTGTCGATAGCGTCTGCTATATAAGAATAGTCGCGGCCAAAAACAATATTAAAATCTCCGGGATTATAGAATTTATCATAAATGTCGATGCAGCATTCTGGGTTGATATCCAGTAAACGCTCACGCAAAACAAGTGTTTTGCTCATTCCCATTGTAGATTGCAAAGCAGGAATTTGACGATTTATATTACTTGATGTTACAACATCAGAATCCACCAATAATAACTTTCCTATGCCGCTTCTTGCCAATGACTCAGCAATATATGAACCTACTCCACCCAGCCCCACAACTGCCACTGCAGCGCCTTGAAGCTTCCTTACAGCATCTTTTCCTATAACAATCTCAATACGGCTTAAATCCATTTTAACCTCTAAAAAATTGCCCCACAATGCCGTCTTGTTTCCACGTTTTGAACCTGCATGTGCAGGTGGGTGCCCTCCCGACCACTTCTGATGTCCACTCAAGGAGGCTTATCATCAGTGGCAGGCGCTCTAGGCTCCCAATGTAAAGGTGTTGGCTCAAAACATGGATTTTTAACGTGCACCGCAGGGAATGTATTATTGCTTAATATTATATTAACAGAAAACGTTTACATTATCAAATTTACGAGTTTTATTAAATCTCTTTTTTTACTGCTGTTGAACGAATATGGAGTTCCCTTAATTGCTTTTCTTCAACATCATTAGGAGCCTGCGACATCAGGCAACTTGCACTTTGTGTTTTTGGAAATGCAATTACATCACGAATGGAAGGTCTTTTTGCCATTATCATTATTAATCTATCCAAACCAAAAGCCAAGCCGCCATGAGGTGGCGCACCATATTCAAAAGCATCCATGAGGAAGCCAAATTTTTCTCTTGCCTGCTCATCAGTCAGACCAATTGCAGCAAAAACTTCCTTTTGTACTTCTCTGCGATGGATACGTATGCTTCCGCCGCCTATTTCCGTGCCATTGAGCACCATGTCATAGGCTTTAGCATAAACACGTGCAGGATCAGACTGCAGATATTGCAAATCCTCATCACGAGGAGATGTAAACGGATGATGCATAGCTACGTAACGTTTTTCTTCTTCATCATATTCAAACATTGGGAAGTCAATAACCCATGCAAAAGCTAATTTGTCTTCATCAATCAGATTGAGACGTTTTGCCATTTCGAGGCGAAGCGCACCCAACGCCTGTGCAACGACAGCTTTCTTGTCAGCAACAAACAATAATAAGTCACCCGGTTCCGCCGCACCAGTGCTTAATATAGCTTTCATTTGTTCTTCACTAAAGAACTTGGCTATAGGTGATTTAATGCTGCCGTCTTCATTAACGATAATCCAGGCAAGACCTTTTGCTCCATAAATACCGACAAATTCAACTAATCCGTCCAATTCCCTGCGAGCAATATGACCATAACCTTTTACATTAATAGCTTTAACTTGACCAGCATTCTCAAGAACTGCGTTAAATACTTTGAAATCAGAATTCCTGACTGCCTCGGACATATCAACAAGCTCCATCGCAAAACGCAAGTCAGGTTTATCAGAACCGTAACGGTCCATAGCTTCATCCCAAGTCAAACGTTTGAAAGGTACCTCCAATTCGCTGTCTAAAGCACCTTTGAAAATATAGGAAATCAATCCTTCCATCATTCCCATGACATCTTCCGCTTCAACAAAGGACATCTCAATATCCAATTGTGTAAATTCCGGCTGCCTGTCAGCACGTAAGTCTTCATCGCGGAAACAACGCGCGATCTGGAAATAACGCTCCATGCCAGAAACCATTAAAAGTTGTTTGAAAATTTGTGGTGATTGTGGCAAAGCGTAAAATTTTCCTGGATTAACTCTGCTAGGCACCAAATAGTCACGCGCACCTTCTGGCGTACTCTTCGTTAACATTGGTGTTTCAATTTCAATAAATTCACGATTATCAAGAAAATCGCGCATTAACTTTGTTACCTTATGCCGCAAAATTAAATTTTTCTGCATCTCAGGGCGACGTAAATCCAGATAACGGTAACGCAATCTAACATTTTCATCAACATCGACACCATCCTGAATGTAAAAAGGAGGTGTTTTCGCAGTGTTCAATACTTCCACCGAAGAGGCTTCCACCTCTATTTCCCCGGTAGGTATGTTGCTGTTAATCGTATCTTCCGTTCTTAACCTTACACAACCTGCAACACTTACAACAAATTCATTTCTCACATCTTCAGCTACCTTAAAAGAATCACCGGCAGTCTCCGTATCAATAACAATCTGTACAATACCTGAACGATCGCGTAAGTCAATAAAAATTAATCCACCATGGTCACGTCTTTTTGAAACCCAACCACTTAAAGTTACCTGCTGACCAGCTTCTGCTGCCGTTAATAAACCGCAATGATGACTGCGCTTAAAACATTTATCCATTTTCTCGCACCCCTGTTATACATAAAATTGACTTAATTTCGTCTAGCTTGACTTCAGTCTGTTCACTGGTTTGCATATCACGCAAGACAACGCACCCCCGTGCCACCTCATCGTCGCCAAAAATCAATACCTTTTGGGCCTTCAGACGATTAGCTTGTTTCATCTGTGCCTTCATGCTTCTGCCTAAGCTATCAATTTCTGCCTTTAATCCGGCTTCTCGTAATTCAATCACGGTTTTAAATGCCAGAGCTGCATGTTGCGCCGCCGGCGAAACAATAAACACATCGACAGAATTCTCCTGCATAGTCAGAAGTTCTTGCTTTTCTAAGGCTAGGAGCACCCGTTCCATGCCCAAGGCAAAACCAATGCCTGGGGTTTCCGGTCCTCCGACTTGGCCCACCAAACCATCATAACGCCCGCCGCCGCAAACAGCACTTTGCGCGCCAAGAGGTGAATATTGTATTTCAAAAGCGGTCTTAGTGTA
>JBOFWD010000192.1:0-2440 GCA_051653445.1 Acidaminococcaceae bacterium
ATATGCGTATTTTATGTTCGCCTGGACTGTGGTTCGGGCGATTTTTCATTTTAGGGACAGCTTTAGAAGCACGGTGATAAGTGTAAAGCAAGGTTCAAGCAAAGACGGCTTTTCATAATATCGCAAACGAAGAAGGAATTTTCTGAAAAATAGAGAACAGGGAATTAACTGAAGAAATATCCTGAAGTCTTTTGCAGGTAGCTTGCAAGGGACTGAAATGAAATACATGAATTTATTCCTGCCTGAAAGGCTGAATCAGTCTGAATTGAAGATAATGGTTTCTTTTTGCGGGAAGGAGGAGCGGGCATGTTATTGGGAAAAAGGATTCTAAGAAGGATGAGCCGGCAAAGAGTTTTTGATGGCGCCTGGCTGATTGTTTTTCTGCTTTTGGCCACCAGGATGATTGGCGGACTGTTTTTTGCTTCTTCCCAGGCTGAGCAGCCGCTGCCGCTTCCGGAACTGCGCCGGGGCGATCATGATGCTTTGGCGGAATATGCTTCTGAACTGATCCTTGATGAGATGGAACGTAGCAACATTGTCGGTCTCAGCGCTGCGATAATAGTGGACAACCGCATTGTCTGGAATAAAGGATATGGTTATGCGGATCTTGAGAGCAGGAAACCGGCAACTCCGGATACAGTTTATCGCGTTGGCTCAATCTCTAAGATACCAAACGCAATTGCCGTTTTGAAATTCACGGCGGCAGGCAAGGTTGAGCTTGAGGCACCTATCACTCGTTATATCCCTGAACTGCAGGTTAAATCGCGCTTTGCTGGAGAACCGGAATTCACCCCGCACCAACTGATGACGCATCATTCTGGCTTACCGAGTGATATTGTGAAGGGGATGTGGGGCGGGAAACCAGAAACTTTTCAGAGTGTCCTTTCTTTGTTGAGGGATGAATATCTCTCCTATCCTCCGGGAACAATTCATTCTTATAGTAACTTAGGTGCTGATTTGTTGGGTATTATGCTGGAGCGTGTCGGCCATGCAGATTATGAGGCTGTTATGCAAGAAATGGTATTACAGCCGTTAGAAATGACTAGCTCTTCTTATCGTTTGCAGCCGCACATTGCACAAAAGCTGTCGAAAGGCTATAACAAAAAAGGAGAGCAGGAGCAGGACGTTGCGATAAGGGATGTGCCTGCCGGCAATCTTTATTCCAGTGTAAATGACCTCGGTAAAATGATGATCATGCTCTTGAATGACGGTGTTTATGGTGGTAAGGAGTTATTGCCGCAGTCTTTGGTTAATGAAATGTTCAGGACCCAAAATGATGGGGTACTTTTGGATGGAAATTTTAAGATAGGGTATGAATTTTTTCTTAATAATCCAGCACTGGCGTATGTGGGTGATGATTTTACGCATAGTGGACATATGCATTTATTTCATGCAAATGTTATGGGGGTTAAAAAGGATAAAATTGCGGTCGTAGTTTTAGCAAATTCAGAGGGGGCTGATGAACGGGTTAGCATTATTGCTGAACAACTACTCAAAGGGGCGATAGCGGTCAAGAGAGGTCTTTTGTCACCTTCTGGAGAAAAAAGGCATGGGGTTTTAGCATTGCCATTGGATCCGCGGCAATCACAAGGTTTTGCCGGCAACTATGGGACGATTATCGGACTAATAGAAGTTCGAGAACCGCAAAAGGGATCATATACAGGTAAAATAGAAGGGGAAAAAGTGAACCTTCTGCCCGATAAAGACGGGTGGTTGCGTCCTGAATATCGGCTGTGGGGTGTATTGCCTTTACCAATTCCAAAGTTGAGTGAAACTCGAATTGCTTTTCGTACTGTTAATAATGAGGATGTTGTTTTTGTTCAGTTAGGAAAAGAAGTTCCCGCAGTTGGTAAACGTATTACTGATTATAAGCTGCCTGAAGCGTGGCGGAATCGCCAGGGAGTCTATCGTACTGATAATGAGGAAAATCAATTGCTTAAAATAGATTGTTTGGAATTAAAGGTAAACGAGCAAGGTTTTCTGATGATGAGTTTGCAAACAGAGACGAAGGATGCGCAGCTTGGCGAACTGGTTTTATATCCTGTTTCTGAGAGGGAGGTCTTAGTCTATGGCTTAGGCTGGCGCATGATGGAGACACTCTCGGTTCGCGGGGATGGTAAAGATGAGGAACTGATTTTTTCCGGGATAAGCTTTAAGAAACAGCAATTTCACTGATATATGGAACAAAGCGGTGGTTTTATTCTTTATCATTTAAGTAAATAAAAATGTGATGCGCGATAATTGTATAGTATAATGAAGCATTAAATTTATATTTTGCGGTAAGATAGCGTAAGGCAAAAAAAATGAGGTGTTTTATGAAAAAAATATTAGCTTCTTTACTTGTTGCTCTCATTATATTAAATACATTGCTGCTAACACCCGGTGGTTTTGCCGCTACTATGAGATATTATGATAATGTTCAGGTGGAACGATTCTCTGA
>JBOFWD010000193.1:0-3112 GCA_051653445.1 Acidaminococcaceae bacterium
TAAAATAACCATAAAGATAAAAAGCTACCGACATGCACACTAAAAATCCAAGGATACTAATCAACAGTGCCATTAAGACCACCTCCTATCCTTGAGCCAAAATCTACAAAGTTTCAGCTACTTTCTGTTGTTGAAAAAAGTTCTTTGAAAGCCCCTAAGAAACCTTTTTTAGCAGTATTCTTACTTTCAATGACAGGTAGATTTATTTCATTCTTTTTAATCATTTCTGCAAGTGAAAATAAAGCTCGCGAAAGTAAAGATTCTGGATTGCTAACCGTAAACGGTACTCCTCTATTAATGGAAGCAAGTACTAATTTACCATCATTTGGCAAGGTAATCTTGAATTTACGATGAATAATATCTTCCATTTCTTCTAAAGTTAATCCTGATTGCGAATTAGCTCTATTTAGAATCTGAACAACCTTGTCCTGTGGATATCCAATACTATCTAACGTTTTCATGGCCAATCTCAGATTTTTAATTGTTAATATGTCTGGTACGGAAATCAGTAATATCGAGTCTGAATTATCCATAAGCGTTAATGATAAATCATTAAAAACCGGTGCCGTATCAACTAAAACATATTGATAGTTCTTCTTCAAGAGATTGGTTATTGCTGAAATATGTTGAGCAGAAATATTATCTGCTTTTTCCGGCTGAAACGGTGCCGGCAAAATGTGTAAATTTTCTTTAAACTTTACCATATATCTTTCTAACGCTTTTTCATCAAGCTGTTCAATATCTGTAACCATGTCAGCAATATTAGCTTTAGGCATTAAATTTAATGTCATTGCCACATCGCCGAATTGAAGACTGCAGTCAAGGATTGCAACGCTTTCCTCCTTATTTTCCGACAGCGCAATCCCTAAGTTGGCAGTCAAAATTGTTTTTCCAACCCCTCCGCGCGGACTAAAAACAGTGAAGATTTTTCCTTCTTCTTTGCTATGTAAATCACCGCGCCGTTTAATCGTAGATGTATAAACCTGTTTTATTGCTGCTAAAAGCTCCTCTGAAGAGAATGGTTTTACTATATAATCTTTGGCGCCAGACAACATTGCTCGTCGTAATTCTTCCTGATCACTTTTAGTCCCCATTAGAATTACACTTGAAGTCGGCACCTCTTTGGCACAAATCTCGGTAACCAAAAACCCATCCATATCCGGTAAGTTTAAATCCAATAATATAATATCCGGCTTCAAGCTCTTGACCTTTTCTATTACATTTTCCGCAGTGTTTGCCGAGCCAACTATAATTGCTTCATAACAAGATTCAAACAATTGTTTGAATCTTGTTATATTCTCAAAATCATCCGCTATAACTACCCTTATTTTGTTTGTCATGATCACCGTCTCCCCAAGGATTTTTCTTTACTTCCTTTTGCATATCTGACGTGGAGTTTGGCTGATATTCCGCTGGATCGACAATCGTCGGGGTAATAAAGATCAATAACTCAGTTTCATTTCTGCTAAATGATGTGCTCTTAAAAAGATTTCCAAGAATAGGTATATCTCCCAACAGAGGGATCTTCTGTACATCTTTGGACATTTCATTGGCAATCAAGCCACCTATGGCCATCGTCTGACCGGAAGACAACACAATAGTTGAATCAGCCTTGCGCATTGTTAAAGGTGGAATTGCCATGCCTGTTGTACTAATATAAATTTTATGGTTGCTATTCCAATCAATTGCGCTAACTTCGGCTTTAACCTTGGTATAAATAGCATCTTCTGCATTGACACTTGGTTCTATTTCCAGTTTTATTCCATAATCTTTCCACTCAACCGTTATTTGCCCATTATCATTGCTAACCGGAACAGGCATTTGACCGCCAACCAAAATATTAGCCTTGGTTCCGCTAAGCGTAATCATATTCGGCTGAGACAACATTTTAGCATAATTATTTTGTATCAGAAGATCTAACTGCGCCCGAATGTCATAATAGGAACCCAAACTGTTCCATTGCTTTCCGACTTCAGAATTGTTTATGCCCTGACCGAAGGCAAAAGAACCAGGTGATGTTAAGGTGTTGCCCCATTTTATTCCTAAATTTTTCATCTTGCCTCGATCAATTTCAACAATCTTGGCCTCTATTTTAACCTGTTTTCCGATATAATACTCTGGGCCGCTCACATGTACTGAATAGACAGTTGGAACGCGATCTGTCCAAACTTGCAATGATGTTACACCAGGCGCCTTGCCTACAAGCAAAATTTCTGTGTCAGACACAACAATTACATCCGCAATTGCAGGATTGGCAATTGCAACACGCTTAACACCATCTATATTTAGGATTTGAGACTGATTTACAGCAACTTCATAGTTCTTGCTGAATGCTGCTGCTGGAATTGTTACAATTAATACGCACAACCAAAGCAAAATTCCAAATATGAATCTGCGCTTATTCATATTGCACCCTACCTTTCTCTAGCGAGAATTATGAGAACTATGCTAATTAATAGATATAGTTTCTACTTTAGTACCGCGAATCGTCTGAATGCTTTTAGCAGCAGGCTGTGAAAAGCTTTGTTCATTTACCGCTTCATAGGATACATATTCAGCCTGGATATGCGGAGCACTGTAAGCCGGTGCTTGGCTTGGTGGCTTCTTTCCGATTATTGTAGTAGGTGTAACGGCAGTTGTTGCTACAACACTTTCAAATGATAAAAACGGACGCAAAGCCAAACGCACTTTTCCTTTTTCATCGCTTAGTGCTAACTGAGTAGCTTCTTGAGGGTTAACAGCTAATGTTACTGTATTTGTTTTACTTGTTGGTGAATTAGAAGTTTTTGAAGATGATGGCCCTGCTGTTTCTCCACCTTCGATTTCATGGTTAGTTGCAAGTACCTGTAGATTCTGCAGAATAATTTGGCTAACAGGTTCACCCAATTCTTGCTGATCAAAAGTTACAACAACATCAACATAATCTCCAGGTTTTGGGAAACCGGCAACACCGGTTTCTTCCGTTACGGCTACTGTCATAGCTCGCTTATCTTTGGGAATTATGCCTGTAAAGCCAGCAGATTTGCCCGCAACAACCAAGCGACGAACTGTAATTTGTTCGCCAGCAATGACCGTTTCTCTGGTAATACTCCCTACGACCTTCATTTTATCC
>JBOFWD010000194.1:0-4690 GCA_051653445.1 Acidaminococcaceae bacterium
ATGATAGTCACGCTGCAGAACCTCAATCATGCCACGATTAACAACTTCAGCATATAATCCTTCAAATGGCAGGAACATAATGGCAAAATCTGTGGTATTCGGAGCATCAATATATTTATCCTTGATATCCTTTGCTTCCGCCTTAATCGTATTTATAAGTATTTTAACACAGCCTTGTATTTCTTCTGCATTTCCTCTTTCATATGCATCACGCAAATTACCATAAGTTTCACCGGGAAACTTAGAGTCTATCGGTAAATAAACAAAAGAGCCATCTTCTGATGGTAATTTGATAGCATACTCAACTACCTTGCCGCTGCCTTTTTTTGTTTCAACATTAGTAACATACTGCTCAGCAGACAAAATCTCTTCCAAAATAGCCCCTAATTGAATCTCACCTAAAATACCCCTTGTTTTAACATTGCTCATTACTTTTTTTAAATCACCGACGCCCTGAGCGAGAGACTGCATTTCACCAAGGCCCTTATAAACCTGTTCCAACCGGTCATTAACCAGTTTAAAGGATTCCGTCATTCTCTCATTTAGGGTTTTTTGCAGCTTTTCATCAACCAATTGACGCATATCATCAAGCTTTTTATTGTTATCTGCCTGCAGATCCCCTAACCTTCGCTCAACACTCAGGCGAATATTTTCCAGTTTAGCCGTCGACTCTGCAGAATATGTCTGCAGCCTTTTTTCAACCTGTGACAAGGAATCAGCTAGTAGCCGCTGATTATAGTCCAGTTTTTCCTGCATGTTTTTATCCATATCCTTAACGATACCATTTTGCGTATCATTTGTACTGCGTAAAGTCTTCAGCATGATACTGCCAAAATTATTCATCGTTTCCTGCGTATTTCGGTTCAATTCTGAACGAAGTCCTTCCTGCTGTCTGTAGAGATCATTGCGCAGTTGGTCAAGCTGAAGCTGAATACCCAATAACTGCTCTGATTGGTTGCTTATAGCTGTTTTTCGATATACAACAAACAACAACAGCAAAATCATTACATTGAAAAACAAACCTAAAAAAACAATGTTATCCATTTAAAAGCCTCCCGGAGCATCAAATATCTTTATTTATTTTCGACAGCAAAAGCCTCATTCCTTTAATTAGAAACATCTTATTTTTATATGTCCAATATTAGGTTCATCTTTTTTTATTTTTTGTTTTCAAACAAAAATGCCCTTACCGGAAAAAGTAAGGACATTTTGCGTCTATACATTTATTAATTTGTTTTATAAACTACGCCGCCGGTAGCCTGATTGGTAGGTGTGACAGTTACTTCACAGATCTGAACATGCTCTGGCGCACTGGTAACATAAATAACTATGTCAGCGATGTCGTCCGCCGTTAAAGGCTTAATACCTTCATAAACAGCGGCGGCTTTTTTCTCGTCGCCGTGAAACCTGACCTTGCTGAAATTAGTTTCAGTCATACCAGGCTGGATATTAGTAACACGAATTGGTTTGTCAACCAAATCCATCCTTAAGCCATCACTCAAGCAATGGACAGCTGCTTTTGTCGCACAGTAGACGGCACCATTGGGATAGGCAGCGATTCCCGCAATAGAGCCAATATTAACAACATGCCCTTTCAACTGATATTTCAGCATTAAAGGCACTATTTTACGGGTAAGATAAAGCAGCCCCTTGATATTTGTATCAATCATAGCGTCCCAGTCACCAGGATCACCTTCGTGGAGTTTTTCCAGCCCCAATGCCCCACCGGCATTATTCACAAGAATATCTATCTTTTTCCATTGCTCCGGCAACGTATCAACTGCTTCTTCTACTGCCAAACGGCTTCTTACATCCAGCTTAAGCACTATGCTTTCAGTTTGGTAATGCTCCTTTAACTTTTCAGCCAAAGCTGCTATCTTGTCTATACTGCGTGCACAAAGAATCAAGCGTGCACCAGCCAAAGCAAAAGCCTCAGCACTTGCTTTGCCAATACCACTGCTCGCTCCGCTGATGAAAATAGTTTTTCCTTTTAATCCAAGCATATATCTTACCTCCAAAATATCTTGTTTTTAACGCACAAAGTTAGTCTTAATTGCTATTTCGTATTCCGGTAATTTAACACTATTTTGCTTGCCCGCTTCAATGCACTTCAAAAGCCAACTCATATTTTTTGCCAATGTGCGCATTGTCTGCATACCTTCATAGTCTTTCACTACTTCTTCTGCATTGCTGCCATGAACCTGATTCCAGTACTGCGAACTTACAACAGGCATGTTTTTCATCATAAAGTAATGATTTAACTGATCAAACGAAGCGCTCGCACCGCCACGTCTGCAGCTGACAACTGCTGCGCCAAGCTTATTGGCAAAAATATCACGCCCCGCAAAAAACACCCTGTCCAGCAAGGACTTTGTCTGCCCGGAGATACCTCCGTAATAAACAGGACTGCCTACAACAATTGCGTCAGCTTCTCTGATTTTATCAATAACAGAGTTAACCAAGTCATCGTCAAAAACACAATGACCGTTATTCAATTTGATGCAGGCATAACAAGCAATGCATCCTTTAACAGGTTTGCTGCCAACCTGCATGATTTCCGAATCAATATTTTCTTTACTCAATTCTTTCACAATTTCCTTTAATGCTGTGTAGGTACAACCATTTTCATGCGGACTGCCATTTAGCAATAATACTTTCATCATTTTCCTCCATACAATAAATAAAATATACATTGTTTTTATTTTCTTTAATAAAAGATGCTCTTTTAGCATAAAAATTCTTGAGTGATTAATTCTAATAAAAAGGCAATTAAGACTTTATTTAAGCTTCTGCAGCAGTCTTTCAAAAAAAACCTTTTTATGAAGATTGTCCGCTTCCATCCAATCGCTTCCTCCATTTTCCCAGTTAACTTTATAAGCAAATTTACCATTACTAGGGTCAGAAACCTCTTCCGGACGAAAATCAACAACTTTGCCCTTCTTATTGTTTTGGTCATAGACACAGTCATCAATTTTAAACGGCAGATTTGCAGCCATCGTTCTCACTTCCTTAATTAATTTCTATACTGCATGCTTCGACATTTCTTTGTTTTATCCTTCTCCACAAGCATTATTGTATGATTTTCAAAAAGAAAAAGCCCGCACATCAAAGTGCGGGCTTTTCAATGATTAGACTTATAATTAATTCAATTCAGCATCAACAGGAATCTCAACGGACTGTTGTACACGATAACCTATTGTTAAAACTGCTGCAGTTATCAATAATGGCACGACATATTCAAAGCCATTCAGCAAATCAGCAAGATAGCTGCCTACAATTTTATCATGTAAAATCATAGTGCCGGCCGTCCAAGCCAGTATGCCTGAGCCGATGAAAATCAAAGAAGGATATTTGCCCATTAATTCTCCGATTAACTGGCTTCCCCAAACAATTACCGGAATGCTGATGACAAGGCCAATGATAACTAAACCAAAGTGACCGTCAGCAGCTCCTGCTATAGCCAGAACGTTGTCAACGCCCATTGCAACATCGGCAATAATAATAGTTCTTATAGCTGTCCAAAAACCTTCACAAGACGAAATTTCCTTTTCTGCTTCTGCTGGCTTAAGCAGTTTAATTGCTATCGGTATCAGCGCTAAGCCGCCGATTGCTTGCAAGTAAGGAATTGTTAAAATCCAGACAGCTAAAAAGGTCATTACCAATCTTATTAAGATTGCACCGGCAGTACCTATGTAGACAGCCTTCTTTCTTACACTTTCCGGCAAATCGCGCGAAGCCATTGCTATTACAACCGCATTATCTCCACCAAGAACAAGATCCAATACTATAATAGAACCAAGCGCCACTAAAAATTCTGTTGACAAAAACTCCAAATAAATCTCCTCCTAAAATTATATAAAATAAATAGAAATAAGACTCCCAGCGCAATGAGCTAACATCACACTAAAAGTCTCACCAATCAAATGCAAAGCATTTAATACTACCGCCAGCCGCTGTAGCAGCATAATTGTTGACGACAGTTAAACAGTTACTCCCTTTTAGAGTCTATTTACTTGAGATAATTATAGCAAATTTCGAAACACATATCAACACTTCACAATAATTTCATAATTGGAAACCTGCAAACACTCAATTAAATTTTTTCATCATAGCTACTGCCTCTTCTTTTTTAACCGGTTTGCTATAAAGATACCCCTGCAGATAATCGCAATCGTTTGCAGTAAAATAATCTTTCTGGCTTACTTCCTCTACGCCCTCAGCTACCACCGTATGGCCCAACCTGTGCATCATTGAAATGATATCACCGGCAACAGCTTTTTCCTGATTATTTTTGAGCAAATCATCTGCAAAATACTTGTCGAGTTTGACACAATCCACTTGCAGTTCTCTGCCCCTGGCAAGCGAAGAATAGCCAACCCCAAAGTCATCAATAGCAAATTTTATTCCTAAATGCCTCAAAGCACCAATTGCTACATTAGTTCTTTCATAGTCCGTCAACAGAATCGACTCTGTAACTTCCAATGTTAACTGTTTTGGATTTATTGCTGTTTCTTCAATGACCGTCTTAACCTCATCTACAAAATCAGTTCGCAATAATTGCACAATAGAAACATTAACGGAAATGTTGATATCTTTATAACCCAAAGCTTCTAGTTCTTTTAAAAAGAGACAAGCCCGGCGCAAAATTTTTCTGCCAATCGGAATAATAATCTGTGTTTTTTCAGCAATC
>JBOFWD010000195.1:0-2663 GCA_051653445.1 Acidaminococcaceae bacterium
CCTCGTATAATAAGTTTTACAGGAAGAAATAAGCGTTCCTGCTTAGTCGCTAACAAGCCAATCGGCTTGCAAATACCCATGATATGATTGACGTAAGTCAATCAGGTAAAAGTTCTTTTGACTCCTGTTGAACCGTAAGGTTGCTTCATTGAAAGTCTGTTCCCCTGAACCGGAAGTTAGCTTCAGACCGACGGCTGTTTGTTGAAGATATAGCTTGCCTCTTAGCAGTGGAGGTTCGCAATGAGCTTACTTCAAGTGGATTCTAATATGCGAGGGTGTTGATGCTCCGGTGTCGTGGGTATTACCAAGCCGATTGACTCAAAATCCAGCTCAGAAACGAGGTGATACAATGAATCCATTATTCGTTGGTATTGACGCGGGAAGCCGCCAAAACGCAATCTACATCATGTTACCCGATGGATCGAAGCACAGTTCCTTTACCGTACAAAACAACCTAGGTGGTGCTCAATCTTTAGTCAAGCGGGTAGCAGCCGCTGCACTGGATCAGCATTTGAACCACATTGTTTTCGGTCTTGAAGCTACTTCCGTGTACGGAGATAATCTGGTTTGCTTTCTGCGCGAAGATGCACATCTGCGTCCTTTTTCTTGCAAAATTCATGTGCTGAATCCTAAGCAAGTCAAAAAATTTAAGGATGCTTACCCTGAACTCCCCAAAAATGATGCTATCGATGCGTTTGTCATCGCCGACTATCTTCGCTTTGGCCGGATTACTGCAGCTGTTTATATGGATGATTATCGCTATAAAGCGTTGCAGAATCTTACGAGAGCACGGTTTTATTCCGTGCAAAATTTAACACGAGAAAAACAGCGATTCATGAACTATCTCTTCATGAAGTTCTCTGGCTTAGCACAAGAGAAAGTGTTTTCTAATAATTACGGAACCACTGCACTTGCTGTTTTTGAGGAATTCAAATCACCCGAAGAATTAGCAACCATCAGCTTAGATGTACTCACTACGTTTTTGATTGAAAAAGGAAAGAATCGCTTTCCTAATCCTGAAAAAGTAGCTAAAGCCGTACAAGCAGCAGCCAGAGGTTCTTATCGTTTGCCGAAAACTGTAAACGATTCCGTCAACCAAGTATTATCCATCTCAATTTCTTCCATGCGTGCCCTGCAAGCTCAAATCAAAGCGTTTGATAAAGAGATTGAGCGCCAGTTTGAAAACATCCCCAATACATTAACTTCTGTTCCTGGCATTGGTCCCGTTCTTTCTGCCGGCATTATTGCTGAAATTGGCGATATTAACCGCTTTAAATCCCATGCCGCCATTGCCAAATATGCTGGTCTTGCATGGTCTCAACATCAGTCAGGTCAATTTGAAGCCCAAAGTACTCGACTGATTCGTTCTGGCAATCGCTTTCTAAAATACTACTTATGCGAAGCAGCTAATGCTCTCGTGCGTTGCGACACAGAGTATCGTAGCTACTATGACCTCAAATTTAAAGAGGTCAATAAGTTTCAACACAAACGCGCACTCGCTCTCACTGCCAGAAAATTAGTTCGATTACTCTTTCGTCTGCTGAAAGAGAATCGGCTGTATATTCCAGTTACGGCTTAACCGTAACTGACCTTGAATACCCCGTTTTTTTAAGTTCAAAATCGGGGCTTATTAGGGAGTTCCCTTTTTGCGCCTTTTTAGCGATAATCTTCTCGATTTTATAAACTTTTCTTTGATGTATCTTCTTGACATATTACCGCCGGACTTTTTATTCGGTTACTGGTTTGCGGCTCAGACCATAGAGCACGGCGCCAATGGCAGAACCGGCAAAAATGCAGAGGACCCAGATAAGCGGCTGGTCGACAAGGGCCAGAATCAAAAATCCACCGTGTGGGGCGGGAACCTGTACTTTCATCATATAGGTGAGTACAGCTGAGATGGAAGACCCGAGCATTAGGATGGGCAGCACCGTCAGTGGGGCTTTGGCAGCAAATGGGATGGCGCCTTCGGTGATATGCGTGCAGCCGAGAATATAATTGACAAGGCCGGCGGCCCGTTCATCTTTGGTAAATCTGTTTTTAAACATGGTGGTTGCCAGGGCAATCAGAATTGGCGGGGTGATGCAGGCGGCCGAAACCCCGGCCATGAAGTAAAAGTTTCCCTGCCCGAGCAGCAATGTACCGGTGACATAAGCGGCTTTGTTTACCGGACCGCCCATATCAAAGGCACTCATGCAGCCGATGACAATGCCGAGGATAATCGGGTTTGTGTTTTGCAGATTGGATAAAAATGTCATCATAAAGGCATTGATGCCGGCAACCGGACCTGCAAGCAGGCACATGATAACGCCAACAAAGGCGACGCTGACAAGCGGGACCAAGAAAATGGATTTCAAGCCTTCAAACTGTTTGGGCAGGCCTGAGAGAGCCTTAATCAGGAACAGGGCGGTGTACCCCGCCAGGAAACCGCCAATGATGCCGCCAAGAAAGCCGGACCCGGTTGAAGCGGCAATCGTGCCGGCGACAAAACCGGCGATGAGTCCCGGCCGGTCGGCGATGGAGGCAGCAATATAGGCAGTCAGAACCGGAACCATCAAGCCCATGGAGTAGCCGCCGATTTGTTTTAGCAGGGCAGCTGTCGGATTGTATTGTTCAGAGGCGGGATCAAAGGAATATATGCCCCAGAGAAAGGAAATGGCGATCAG
>JBOFWD010000196.1:0-8413 GCA_051653445.1 Acidaminococcaceae bacterium
AAACCAAGTTTTTACATCACAACTCCTATTTACTATCCAAGTGATAATTTACACATAGGCCATGCCTATTGCACAACGATTGCTGACACTGTTGCCCGCTATCGCCGTGCAGCAGGCTATGACGTTCTTTTTCTGACCGGCAGTGATGAGCATGGACAGAAAATTCAGCGAAAAGCTGAAGAAAAAGGTGTAACACCTATTCAATATGTAGATGCGATTGTTGCCAACTTCAAACTTTTATGGGAGAAACTGGACATCAGTAATGATGATTTCATCAGAACCAGTGAAAAACGCCATGAAAAAGTTGTTCAGGAAATTATGCAGAAAATTTATGACCAAGGTGACATTTATAAGAAAAATTATGAAGGTTTGTACTGTGTGCCGTGCGAATCCTATTGGCTGGAACGTCAATTGGTCGATGGCAAATGCCCTGATTGCGGCCGCCCGGTAGAGAAGATGCAGGAAGAAAGCTATTTCTTCAAACTATCCAAATATCAGGACCGCTTACTGGAATATATAGAGCAAAATCCTGATTTTATTCAGCCGGTTTCTCGCCGCAATGAAATGATTAACTTCATTAAACAAGGCCTGGAGGATCTTTGCATTACCAGAACAACCTTTGATTGGGGCATAAAAGTGCCTTTCGATGACAAACATGTTGTCTACGTCTGGTTTGATGCCCTGCTTAATTATTTTACAGGCGCCGGTTATGGTTATAATGAAGATAAATTCAAGAAATTCTGGCCTGCTAATCTACATCTGGTCGGCAAAGAAATCGTGCGTTTCCATACGATAATCTGGCCGATTATGCTGATGGCAATGGGCGCTGAACTGCCTAAGCAGGTTTATGGTCACGGCTGGCTCGTAGTAGAAGGCGATAAGATGTCCAAATCCAAGGGCAATGTCATCGATCCATTGGGTTTGATTGACGAATTCGGTGCCGATGCTATCAGATACTTCCTGTTGCGTGAAATAAATCTTGGCAGTGACGGCAATTTCTCCCGCGATGCGCTGATTACCCGTATCAATGCCGATCTTGCCAATGACCTTGGCAACTTGCTGCACCGTACGGTCAGCATGATCGATAAGTATCACGGCGGCAAAATTCATAAAACTGCGGTGTCGGAAGCGCTCGACAATGAACTGATCGCCCTGGCTGGTGAAACAGTTGCGAATTACAAAAAAGCCATGGATAAAATGGAAATCAATGTCGCAATCAAAGGCGTCTGGACTTTAATCAGCCGTACCAATAAATACATTGACGAAACAGCTCCCTGGCTGCTGGCTAAGGATGAAGCAAAGGCTGCAAGACTGGAAGCCGTTATGTATAATCTGGCGGAAGTATTGAGAATTGTAGCAATCCTTATTGCACCTTTTGTTCCGCATACAAGCCCAAAAATCTATACGCAGCTGGGCCTTGCTGTGCCTGAACAGTTTATGCTGGCCGATGCTGCCTGGGGCGGCTTGGCAGATGGTACAATCGTCCAAAAGGGCGAGCCGATTTATCCTCGCATTGAGGTTAATGAAGAGGGTGTAACTGTAACTGCTGCCACAAAGAAAAAATCCGAACCGGCGGCTGCGGCAAAGGTTGTCGAACAGCCCAAGCAGGAAGAAAAAGAAGAAATCTCTATTGATGATTTCGCTAAAATAGATTTACGTGTTGCTACGATTCTGACAGCCGAGCGAGTGCCAAAAACAGATAAACTAATGAAGCTTTCTGTAAAGATCGGCGATGAAGAACGCATTATAGTATCAGGTATCGCTCAGCATTATACCGAAGAACAGCTGGTTGGCAGAAATGTTATTGTGATAGCCAACCTGAAAGCGGCAAAATTGCGTGGCATTGAGTCTCGCGGCATGCTGCTGGCGGCTTCCGACGGTCAAGGAAACCTGGTTCTTGCTGATGCGCCTGGTATTGCTTCCGGCAGCAAGGTGAAATAAATGTCTGCAAAAGTTTTTGATTCTCATGCCCATTTGGATTGTGAGCATTTTGATGCCGACAGAGAAGAAGTATTTGCACGATTAAGTCAAGAGATTGCCGGCATGATTAATCCCGGCTGTGATAACGAAACTTCATTAAAGGCCATTACTTATGCGGAAACTTACGATTTTGTCTACGCCGCTATTGGCTGGCATCCTCAGGAAGTTCTGCGCATGCAGGATGAAGATCTGAAGAAGCTTGAAGAATGGTCAAAACATCCGAAAGTGGTCGCGATTGGTGAAATCGGCCTGGACTATTATTATGATGATAGTGCGCCGCGTGAATTGCAAAGAAAACGTTTTATTGAACAGCTCGATTTGGCGCGCAGAGTTGACTTGCCGGTGATTATCCATGACAGGGATGCTCATGGCGATATGCTGGATATTTTTCATAGTGTTGGCAAGGGTTTGCGTGGAGTATTTCACTGTTACTCAGGTTCTTTGGAAACCGCCAAGGAGCTGCTGAAAATGGGCTTCTATCTTGGGTTCGGCGGCAGCTCCACTTTTAAGAATGCTGAGAAGGTAAGGAGTGTTCTGAAGTATGTGCCAGAGGATCGGATTTTGTTTGAAACCGATTCGCCATATCTGACTCCGGTTCCTTACAGAGGCAAAAGAAACAACCCTTCCTATACTTTGCTGGTGGCGCAGAACGCAGCACTGGTGCGGGGTTCTGGCGTTGATAGCCTGATCGAAAAAAGCACGGAAAACGTTAAAAAACTCTTCCAAAAGATTATCTGACGTTTACACAATAAACCACAGAATCGCTTGATTCTGTGGTTTGTGTAACTTTTGGGGCTTTTGCTTTTTGACAAAGTTTGACATTTTAAAAATTCACATGATATAATTCATTGAATTTTTAAAGGAGGGTTATGATGGAACAAAAAACTATCTTTAACCGTCCCTATAAAATGCTTGCCTTAGGGTTATTTCTGATCTTAACCTTGTGTTTACTTGGTTTTGTCGCTGCCAAAAAACAGATTTCCATTTTGGCAGATGGCAAAGCAGTAACGTTGGAAACCAGAGCAATGGACCCCAAAAGTGCATTAAAGGAAGCCGGTATAACGCTGGCTGATAATGATGGCTATTTCGTAGTAAATAAAAAAAGATTGGAAGAAGGTTCGACAATTGAGGTAGTACGCGCCATGCCTGTCAAGGTATGGGTTGCCGGCGAATCAAAAGAGTATTCAATCGGCCGCGGAACAGTAAAAGAGGTATTGCAAGCATTAGACATTGATTATAGGGACTGTACCGTTTATCCGTCCTTGGACGCTAAACCGGTACCTGGCATGGAAATCAACATACTGGATTCTGATACCAGAATCGAAGAAGAAAGGCGTTCAATACCGTTCACCGTAGAAAAAAGGCAGGATTCGCGTCTGGCTTTTGGTGAAGAAAAGATATTGGCAGCTGGTCAGAGCGGTGAAAAAATTGTAACCGTAAGCTACACCGATATTGATGGTAAAGTAATCAAACGCGAAATAGGGGAAACAATTATAGCGGAACCGCAGTCAGAAATTGTCGCAGTTGGCACTGGGAAGACTGTAGAAACTTCGAGGGGTAAAGTAAGCTATCGTATGATGAGAAACATGGAAGCAACGGCTTATACACGTGAGGGCGGCGATGGAGACGGCGTTACATCTATCGGTTTAGTGCCTAAACATGGCATTATAGCTGTTGATCCTGATGTTATTCCTTATGGGACCAGGGTTTATATTCCGGGGTATGGTTTTGCGGTTGCGGGCGACACAGGTGGCTCTATAGTCGGTAATCGTATTGATTTATTCATGGAAAACTATTACGAGGCTATTAGTTTCGGCCGTCGTAATGTGGAAATGTACATTCTTGAGTAGCTGTAAAAGGGGAGAGCAGATTGCTGAAAGAAGTATTGGTTGTTGAAGGCAAAATGGATACTGTTGCCATAAAAAAAGCTCTTGATGCCGAGACAATTGAGACAGGCGGCTTTACCCTGGCTCCTTATACACTGAAAAAAATTCAGTCTGCCTATGAGAAACGTGGGATAATTATCCTTACAGATCCGGATGGTGCCGGCGAGCGAATCAGAAAATATTTGACGGAAAGATTTCCCGGGGCAGGTCAGGCCTTTGTGCCCAAACTTGATGCGACGGCTAATAACGACGTTGGTATTGAGCAGGCCTCTCCCGAGGCAATCAGACTGGCCCTTGCCAAGGTTCGTTTTCATGAGTTCGAACCCCGGTTTGAGTTTTCTAACCGGGATTTGTTCGTTTATGGACTCTCAGGCTCTGAGGATGCGGCAGAGCGCCGTGATAAGATTGGCGCAGTTTTGGGTATCGGCTATGCTAATGCCAAACAGTTTTTGGTAAGGTTAAATAATTATGGTGTGACGCGGGAAGAATTTCTGGCCGCAGTTGCGCAAACAGAGGTATAAAATGGAACAACCTGTTATTGCGAAAAAGGATGTCACGGCACACATTTTGAAAACTTTCAATTTGCGTGCTGACAAAAGATTAGGACAGAATTTTTTGGTGGATGAGCAAATTGTTAATAAAATAATATCAGCAGCTGAATTAACTGCTGAGGATACAGTTCTGGAGGTAGGACCCGGGATTGGTACACTTACTCAGGCTTTGGCAGAAACAGGTGCGCAGGTTGTGGCTGTTGAACTTGACCGCAGACTGCTGCCGGTCTTAGCTAAGACGCTGGCAGGTTATGAAAATATTGAGATTATTAATGAAGATATTCTGCAGCTTGATATCAGAAAGGCTGTGCCGAAGGAAAACTTCAAGGTCGTTGCTAATCTTCCTTATTACATTACGACACCGATAATTTTCAATTTGCTCGAACAGAAACTGCCTATGGAACGCATGGTAGCTATGGTTCAGAAAGAGGTTGCCGAGCGCATGGTGGCAAAACCAGGCGGCAAGGATTATGGAGCGCTTTCGGTGGCTATTCAATACTATACGGAACCGGAAATCGCGTTCCTTGTCCCTCCCGGTTCTTTTGTACCGCCGCCTTCTGTTGATTCGGCAGTCATAGTTTGCAAACGCAGGCAAGAGCCGCCGGTGGATATCGTGGATGAAAAATTGTTTTTCCGGGTGGTGAAAGCAGCTTTCTCTGTTAGAAGAAAGATGTTAAGCAATGCGTTGAAAAACATGGGCATTGACAGCGAGCACGCGGCTTTATGGCTGGAGACGGCTGGCATTGACGGTAAAAGGCGCGGCGAAACTCTTTCGCTGCCTGAATTTGCGGTATTGACCAATACGTTCGAAAAAATAAATAAATAAAAATAAAGGACGCAAATTCCAGATTTTTGGATTTGCGTCCTTTATTTTGGGGTATTAGTTATCTTTTGTTTTCTCATGAATCAATGCACCATATAGAAATGCGTCTTAATTAATGCTGCGAAAAACTTTTTGAATGTCATATAAATTCCTCCCTTAACTATCTATGAGCAAAGTATAACACAGTGGATACAATTTGTCCAGCATGGACGTGAAACGTCCCTTGAATATTTTTTGCCCTTAAATTGTTGTGGCTGCCTTGTTTTTAAGAAAAAACAAAGGCAGCCATGAAAGATTTTTATATGTTTTTAAAAATTATTGCTTATTCAGTATCGTGTTTCTTTTTAACGGCGGGGATGTTGGTAAAACCTTTGCCCATGACATCGGTAACATCATGGATAATCATAAAGGCGTGGGGATCTATCTTGCTGACGATGCCTTTGATTTGAGCAAGCTGCGTAAGTTTGGCAACCACAAGAAGAATTTCCCTCGGTTGGTGAGTGAAAGCACCTTCGCCGTGCAGAAACGTCACTCCGCGGCCGACGATTTTGATGATTTCCTGTGCGATAACCGGTGACTGGTTACTGATGATGATGATATTTTTCTTGTAGTCAAAGCCGTCAGTAAAAGTGTTGGCGACTTTGAAGCTGATGAAAGAAGCGAGCAGCGTGTATAGGGCAGGTTCAAGACCGAAAAGAAGGCCTGCTATGGCCATCAGGATAATATTGATGATAAAACCGGGGGTGCTGATGCCAATACTGTAGTGCTTATTGAAAATAGCACCTATAATGTCGGTGCCGCCGCTGCTGCTGCCTACACGATAAAGAAAAGCCGCGCCGATGCCGTTCAATGTGCCGCCGACGATACATGAAAACAAGGTATCCTTAATAGGCGCAAGCGGAATGAGAAAACTAAAAAAATCAAGGGAGAAAGAATAAGCAAGCATGCCGAATACGGCCTTTAAAGGATAGGAATGGTCCATATAGCGATAGGCCAGAAGAAATAGCGGGATATTAATCAGGATGGTCACGATTCCCATAGGCAAGCCGAACAGATAATAAAGCATGACTGCGATGCCGCCGATGCCGCCGCTTAATAACTGATGGGGAATATAAAAGGCGTTGACTGCGATACCCATGATAATACAGCCTATGGCAGTCATAAGGTTATATATAAGATGTTTTCTCATGTTTTGATAACCTCCTGTAGCATTTTCTAGGGATATTCTAACATACTATGTGTAAAAGAAAAGACACAAATTAACTAACGAACAAAAATACGTATGAATTTATTGATAATCACAAAAAAAATTCGTATTTTTTCTTGCCACCGGACGAACAGAAGGATAAAATGTATTGTATAATTAAATTAGGTATTCATTATGCAAAAAAAAATTAAATAGGAGTAGGCCATGCTGGAAAAAGCCTTTGCGAAGATAAATCTGGGCCTGGATATAGCAGGAAAGAGGCCTGACGGTTATCACGAAGTTAATATGGTTATGCAAAGCATAGCGCTTGCTGATGAAATTGAGCTCTTGCCTGCAGAGCAGCTCAGCGTTGTAACTGACCAAAAGGATATTCCGGATGGACCGGATAATCTGGCTTGGAAGGCAGCGGTGTTGCTCGCAGAAAAGTATGGAAATAAACCGAACGTTCAGATTAGCATACGTAAGAAGATTTTTGCAGCTGCTGGTTTAGCTGGAGGCAGTGCTGATGCGGCGGCCGTTTTGAGGGGATTGAATCGTCTTTGGCGGCTGGGCTTGAGCGCGGAAGAATTAGAGATTTTGGCAGCAGAATTGGGTTCTGATGTACCATTTTGCATAAGAGGCGGTACAGCAGCGGCAACGGGCCGCGGTGAAATCCTGGAGCCTCTTGCTGATATGCCGGAAACCTGGCTGGTCCTTGCGAAACCGAGAGTAGCCGTTTCTACGGCCTGGGTTTATCAAAATTTCAGAAATGAAGACGTAAGTGCAAGACCGGACATTAAAGCTATGAAAATAGCCATAAGAAATTCTGACAAGCAAGGCATTATTGACTGCATGGGGAATGTGCTGGAAAGTGTTACAGCCAAGGCGTTTCCGGAAATTGAGGCTATTAAGGAAGCAATGCGGGCAAATGGTGCTGAAATCAGCCTGATGTCCGGCAGCGGACCGACAGTTTTTGCCTTTGTTGAATCAGAAGACCGCGGCAAGCAAATCGCGGCGGTTTTGAGGCGAAAATTTGCAATAGATATAGAGTTGACAAAAACCTTGAGGAGGAATGATTTATGAGCGGTCACTTGAGTCCAATTAAGTTGGATAGTTACAAACCATTGCGTGAACTTGTCTGTGAAAAAATTCGTCAGGCTATTACTGCCGGCATTTTTAAATCAGGCGAAAGACTTATGGAAATTCAATTAGCTGAAGAGATGGGGGTAAGCAGAACTCCTGTTCGCGAGGCTATACGCAAATTGGAACTCGAAGGGTTTGTTGTTATGATTCCCCGTCGCGGCACTTATGTTGCGGATATTTCTATCAAGGATATTACCGAAGTATATGAAATCAGAACAGCACTTGACGTATTGGCAGCGGGACTTGCGGCAGAACGCATCAGTGATGAAGAACTCGAGGCAATGCAGCGTTTGCTTGTAGAAATAGGTCAACACATTGAAGAGGATAATCTTGATAAAATAATTGAAACCGACACGGCTTTTCATGATATTCTTTATCAGGCAAGCCGTAACGAACGACTTGTTAATATTATCAGCAACCTGCGTGAACAGATCACAACTTTACGTGGTCGTTCCATGCATTACCCGGGTCGTCTCATTAATACGTTGGAAGAGCATAGAGCAATAGTTGACAGCATGGCTCAGCGTGATGTGGAAAAAGCACAAAAAGCCGTGCGTGATCATTTGGATAATGCAGAACATACTTTATTAAAAGCAATTGAGGAAGCAAGAGATATCTGAGATTTGGGAGGGCAACCTTATAAGATGTACGATGCCATAATTTTAGCAGGCGGCACCTGTCCCTGGTTGAAGAAACTGTCTGGTACGGAATATCGGGCGGTGGCCATGTTAGACGGGCGACCGCTTGTTTCCTATATTATTGACGCCCTTCTTGCCTGTGATGCCATTGAAAAGATAACTATTTCAGGTACGCAAAAGGAACTTGCAGGGATTGACCTGCCGGC
>JBOFWD010000197.1:0-6013 GCA_051653445.1 Acidaminococcaceae bacterium
TATCGGTGTTGCAGTAGCTCCTCCGCCGTTACTCGTGATTACCGGTGCCTCATTAACGTTCGTCACCGTAACTGCTATATCTTGTGTATCCGTCAGGCTGCCGTCACTTACCTGTACTTGGACATCGTAGACGTTGTCAGCACCCGTGTCTAGTTTATTTTCAAAATCAGGCGCGCTCTTAAAGCTCAGCGCTCCTGTCGAAGCATCGATTTCGAATTTGGATTGATCTGCGCCGCCGATGATGCTGTAAGTCGCCGTTGCTGACGCATCGACGTCGGTTGAAGTTACCGTCGTTACCGCTGTGCTGTTCTCCGCAACATTAACTGCTGCTGTCGTCCCTGAGCCGTTGGAAGTGATTACCGGTGCTTCGTTCACATTTGTCACAGTGACTGCTATCGCCTGAGTATCGTTCCCGCCCAAGCCGTCACTTACCTGTACTTGGACATCGTAGACGTTATTGGCACCGGCATCCAGTTTATTTTCGAAATCAGGCGCGCTGACAAAGCTCAGTGCTCCTGTCGAAGCATTGATTGTGAATTTAGCAGCGTCTGCGCCGCCGACGATGCTGTAGGTCGCTGTTGCTGCTGCATCGACATCGGTTGACGTTACCGTCGTTACCGCTGTGCTGTTCTCCGCAACATTCACTGCTGCTGTGGCGTCTCCGCCGTTACTCGTAATTACCGGCGGATCATTAATTGGATTTATGGTAACACTTACCGTAGCTGTCTCCGTGACACCACCGCTTGTCACCGTATAGGTATAGCTGTCCTCACCGTTGTAGTCAGCGTCAGGCGTATAGGTAATTGTGTTGTCTCCGTTGATTACCACATTGCCGTGGCTTCCCTGTGTAACAGAAGTAACTTCAGCTGTAGCCTCGAAGGTATCATTTGCCAAAACAGCTGTAGTAATTGCTGTGTCTTCATCAGTAGTTATACTGTCGCCTGCAATGTCTTGAACTGCTCCCACCGTTACGTTGACTGTTGCCGTTTCCGTAACACCGCCGCTCGTCACCGTATAGGTATA
The DNA here is from genome assembly GCA_051653445.1 of Acidaminococcaceae bacterium. Lineage (GTDB taxonomy): Bacteria > Bacillota > Negativicutes > Acidaminococcales > Acidaminococcaceae > RZYP01. Next base: position 1,024 of record JBOFWD010000197.1, read on the forward strand.
ACTGTCCGTTCCGTTGTAGTCAGCGTCCGGCGTATAGGTAATTGTATTGTCACTATTAATCACTACTGTACCGTGGGTTCCCTGCGTTACTGCCGTAACCGCAGGCGCAGCTTCGAATGTATCATTTGCGAGAACAGCTGTAGTAATTGCTGTGTCCTCATCAGTCGTTACAATGTCGGCTGCAATATCCTGAACTTTTCCCACCGTCACGTTGACCGTAGCTGTCTCCGTGACACCGCCGCTAGTCACCGTATAGGTATAACTGTCCGTTCCGTTGTAGTCAGCGTCCGGCGTATAGGTAATTGTATTGTCTCCATTGATTACTACTGTACCGTGACTTCCTTGCGTTACGGAAGTAACTACAGCTGTACCCTCGAAGGTATCATTTGCAAGTACATTGCTCGTTAAAGCCTCGTCCTCAGTAGCTGTTACCTCATCAGCAACGATATCGCTGACAGGAGCAACTTTCTGTATCGCCGTTCCTGTTACAATTCCGCCGTGTCCATCATCTATAGTGTAGTTTAAAACAAGTTCACCGTTATAATCCTTAGGTAGTATTAATGTCCATGTTCCATCGCCGTTATCAACTATCGTACCTACTGATGCCTGCAATTTTCCTGCCTTAAGCACGTCATTATTTGCGTCATTGGCTTGAGAAATTAATTGAGCCTGCGTAATAATAATCGTTCCTGAATCTTCATTAACTTCCGGCAGATTGACGGTTTTTGTGGTAGGGGCAGCATTATGGTCTGAACTCCCCGACAAAACTAATCCAGCTGTTAATCCAGCACCTAAGAAACCCCAAAGAAGACCGGCATTGTCATCATGCGGCAAATAAAACCAGTCTGAAACATTATCAGATGCAATTTGAGCGGTTGTAATAGTTTGTTCTGAAATATCAGCAATATAATTATTTAAATTCCCAGACTGCGGTCCTCCGATAAGTGCATGTGTATCATCGGAATAATATTTCTCAATAATTAAATCAGGCTTTTGAATATTTCCCTCTTCAAATAGCACATATAGATTATCTTCCACTCTTTTTACAAATACCTTGTGAGGAGAATTGGCACTTTGCTCTTCTATCAGCTGAAACTTATCGCCACTCTCTGCTCTGATAATTACGGTTTCGCCTTTACCAGGGTTTGCTATTTTGATTGATTGAGAAATTTTTGACGGATTTGTTACTTTAACCGAATAAATTTTTGCCATAATTGCATCCCGCCGCCTTTGACATGTATTTTATTAAGCCATTTAAAAATTAAACCAGGGCTAACAGTGAATTTCATGAAATTCGCTTACTTGAAAGCACATTTTCCAACAATAATATTGCTTACATAATTTTACACGAGCTGTTTTCTTAATTAATTGCTTTGTTGCTTCTCTTGGCTATACATTATCGGTATTCGTTATTATTTATATTTATCCTTCTGTTTTAAACTTTAACTTAATTTATTTCTTTATATTGAAGTCTCTATACCTTAAAATCCTGCGATAATTTTGCTAATGTTAACGTTTTTTATGTTAACGCCTGGGAAGTAATCAAAATGTTAGGAGGTCAATCAATGCTGTTACCATTGTCTTATTTCCGAACATTGTAGGCCATTCTTAAAGTTTCAGGTTAGCTAAAATAATGACCCTTCTGTGTTCCGCTCAGCCGGATATAACTTTAAAAAGCAGTTCGGTTCGGTGCTTGTTAAGTGTCAGCTAACTTAATTCATAAATAAGCATAAGCTCCGCTTTCCTTATTTGCTTTTCAAGCCACAGCCACCGATGATTTTCTTTGGTTTCAATAAATTCGTTAAACAAATTTGCAAATATATAGAACTTTTCATTCATTCCTTGTATGCAAGCTTTGCATACAAGCCATTTAAACCGGGAGACCATAATGTTTTCATTTGATATAAAATTTAATAGCATTTGGTAATTCATCAATTATACACCTATACACCACTTTTTGTTTACTATTCATTTACCTTTTCGTAATAATCGATGGTTTTTTCTTTTTACTTTTGCGAACTTAATTGTACTCTATCATCCTACCGATGTACCTTTTTGGTGCTTTTAAAATTTTGGTCAGTTCTTCCAACATAGTCTTTCCATGAAAAAAAACTCCCTTCACTGAATATATATCAATAAAAGGAGGCCTTAATCGCAACGGAACCTTATTACCTTCAGTCAATGTGTGACAAACAGAAACAGTTACACTGCCTATGTCAAAATACGCTTCAAATCATAATTTCTGAACTTCTTGTTTCTCTTTACGCTCTCATCAGTATAAAGTAAACCAGCCTTTACTAATACGACCAACCCTTTTCTTTCCATAGCAGGAGATATATTTATTTTTTTAGCTACTCTTACCGGTGTTGTAAAAGGATCAGCAAATGTATATAACTAGATTTGGCGTTCTGCCTCAATCCTCTTCGCACACACAGACTTATTCAAAAAGAATATGTTCACAATTGCATCATTAACAACAGAATGACTGAATTCACTTTTCAAGCGCACATGGTTCTATTAAATTTAGCTAAAAGTTGAAATATTTCCAAAGCTTTATCATTAGGCATGACGATAGGAAGTTTGGCGATACCTTTTCCCCTTGTTCTTCGCTCCTGATTTTGGTTAGTGTTTAAGTTTTTTTGCTTAAACCGTCTCACAAAGTCAATTTTTTGCCCTTATCCTCCACTCTCGCGTGAAACAGCAAAAACAAACTCCGTCTTGACATTATCCCAAAACTGTCCAAAAAGAAGGTGCGTATTCGAGCGCAGTCTAGAAATCTTATAACTCGATCTCATAGGACTGACAGTAATAGTCTTCACAGCCAAGCCAATTTCTATATTGTTTCTTGAGATTGCCAAAATCAACCCATTCAAAAGCACTGTTTTGTATCAGCCACTTAATGCCTTGCGTTTGCAGGAACACCCAAAGCAAATCTTTATCATAATTATTGTCGATGCCAACTTTTCTTATAAAGAGGCGTTTTTCATGCAAATCAAAGAACCCGGAAGCAAAAGCCGCCATCTCATCGCCAATATACAAGAAGGCGTTGAAACTATTGCTTTCCTTTGTACAGATATCAGTCAAGGCATTAAAGTTTTTACTGCTATAACGATGCGGCATGAATCTCAACTCATCAAGCCTGCCACTAACTTTCTGGTTAAGAATGGCAAATCCTTGCTTTTTAACCTTATCACTAAGAGGACCGCGGATAAATTGCAACCGATAGCCGACTCCTATTTTCTCCATGAATTTTTCTGCGTTCCTGATATTCTCAGCCGTTTCTGCAGGCAATTTGCGAAAGTATTCTTCGTAAGAAGAAACTAAACATAGATGAGCGTAACTCCTAGTAGCCAGACTTCTATAGTTGCGGCTTTCCAACCAGACTCTAAAAAAAGAATCTGGTGCCAGTCTATTAAGGATTAGCTTATAACCATTGAATTTTTTGCGCAATTCTGCCATCAACAAATCAAAATGCTCTGCTTTAACTGTATCCGGGTAAATGAAGTCCAAAATTTCTTCATTGCCAAAATCGCCAAAAATATAAAGTTCTCTTCCTTTGATGCATAACGGAATAATCATGAGCAGCGTTTCGTTTTCATCGTATAAACCATAGATGTAATTACGCAAAAACAGTCGTTTGGCATTAAGCCGAAAATACTTTTTAAATAGCTCATTATACTCCCGTGAAGCATATGGCAAAAGTGACTCATTACGGCAATACAGATCCTGCCAATTAGCTCTGACCAATCCATCATCGAAACTCAGTTTTCTCAGCATAGTCAAGCCTCCTTGAATAAATGGGCATATGCCCACTATTAGCTATAGCCAACAGCAATTTTTAAAAGATTAAAGTTGCAACATTTTACCTTTAAACAGTTACAATCTTTTCTTTTATTCTAACAGCTTATGACCAGTTTGCCAGGATTCTTACTGTATTCGTATTGTTTTTACGTTTAAAAATTGTTTGAATGGCATTGCCTTTTAACCACAAGACCGTCAATTATGTCCATCACTTTTCAACAGTAGCTAAAATTTCAATTTAAATTCAAACTGTTTTAATAAAAACAATCTGTATTTTACTCTGATTTTACGTTACTAACATTTTTCCACTGCTCTCACTAACCCTTTATCTTATTCAATACCCTAAATAAAAAAGGCTGCTTTTTAACCGCAAATAAATAAGTAATCATCTGAGGATGAACGATATCCCAATAATGCTCCTTTTGCTGTTCATAATATTTGTGCAATTTAGGGAAACTTTCTATCTTGTCTTTATCACAAAATAGAACGATATTTTGCCGATACCAAATTTCAACTCTATTATCATTCCATATCTTCGGCCTAATACAGTCTATAGGTAAATAACCACATTGTTCAAATAAATTAATCCAATAGCTCATCCACTGTAGATTTATATGATTAGTTCCTCCTTGTCCCGGAATCGCTGCTGAAAATAAAACCACCGAGCTCAAACCCGTCAAATCTTCGACAAAAGATTTTGCTCGTTCCTGACTCAAATTGGTTTGTCAACACTTAGTCGGACAGTTTTTATAAGGTCTGCCGCCTAAATTCGGCTGGCGTTAGATAATTAAGTGATCCATGAATTCTACTAGTATTAAACCAATTTACGTAACTAGTCAATTCATGGCGTAACTGTCCCAGACTATCAAAATTTCGACCATAGACAAACTCTGTTTTAAATATCTTGAAAGTCGCCTCTGCTACAGCGTTATCATAAGGACAGCCTTTCATACTTAACGAACGCTTTATGCCAAAAGTGTTAATAACATCATCAACCAGTTCGTTTTTAAACTCACTGCCTCGATCTGAATGAAACATTTGGATATTACCAAGGTCTGTTTTCACAGTTGCAAATGCTTCATATACCAGTTGCGCATTCTTATGAATGCCAGAACTGTAACCGATAATTTCACGATTAAATAAGTCTACAAGAATACAGACGTAATTCCATTTATAGTTTACTCTCACA
>JBOFWD010000198.1:0-2529 GCA_051653445.1 Acidaminococcaceae bacterium
AAGGGGATCGTAATTTTTCAGGATATTTGCGTAATATTGAAGCGATTTGTGCAAAAATAAACGTACCTGTAATTGCCAAAGAAACCGGTTGTGGCATGGCAAAAGAGCAGGTAAGACAATTACTAAATTGCGGAGTAGCAGTTGTAGATGTGGGTGGCTGCGGTGGCACGAATTTTTTGGCCATTGAGGCAGCACGCAGACAGGAAAGCGAATACGATGAATTATTGAGCTGGGGTATTCCAACGGCACTTTCAATTTTAGAGGCCAGAACAATTACAGCTGATAGTAATTGCTCTTTGGTTGCTTCAGGCGGCATCCGCAGTGCTCTTGATATGGCAAAAGCTTTTGCTTTGGGGGCTGATGCTGTTGGCATGGCAGGCAATATTTTATTGAAAGTTAAGCTGGAAGGCATATCATCTGCAGTTCAACAAATAAATAAAATATTCGAACTGTTAACTGATATAATGCTGTTTACAGGTTGTAAAAACATTATCGATTTAAGAAAAACACCGCTTTTGTTTTCTGGCAATCTTTATCAGTATGTTAATTGCCGTGGGTATGATTTGCCAATTTTGTCCAACAAGCGTTGATTAAAGTTTTTCGCAAGAGGAGCATTTGCTCCTCTTGCTTTGTATTTTAATTATGTTTCATGTTATAATTACGATGCTAGTTTATAAGTGCGGGTTAGGAGAGGATACAACATGAAGGGACTTATTTCCGCAGTTCGCCGCAATACCATCGCTGAAGAACTTGGTATAAAGCCTGGTGAAAAACTCGTTGCCGTAAATGGTACCAGCCCTGCGGATATAATAGAGTTAAGTTATCTGGTTTCAGACGAAGTTATTGATTTATCTGTTGAAAATCAACATGGCGAATTACGCCATGTTTTAATTGAAAAAGAACCGGATGAAGACATCGGTTTGGAGTTTGAAACAGCTGTGTTTAATGGTGTCAGGTATTGTCATAATAAATGTGTTTTTTGCTTTGTAGACCAAATGATTCCTGGTATGCGCAAAACTTTATATGACAGGGACGATGATTTTCGTCTTTCGTTTTTATATGGTAATTTTTTAACGTTAACCAATATGGAAGAGTGTGATTACGAAAGAATTATCAAAACTCATATGTCTCCGCTTTATATTTCTGTCCATGCAACTGACTCAGAAGTACGCAGAAATATGATGAAAAACAAAAAGGCAGGAAATATTCTTGACAATTTGAAACATCTTATCGATAATGGTATTTCTATTCATACTCAAGTTGTTTTGTGTCCTGGATTTAATGACGGACCGATACTTGAAAAAACATACAGAGATTTGGTTGCTTTGGCTCCGATGGTAGAAACGATGGCGGTGGTACCTGTCGGTTTGACAAAAAATCGTGAAAGTTTGCCGTCTGTGAGACTTTTTACTTCCAACGAATCGAAAAATATAATTTTGCAAGTTGAGAAATGGCAGGATGAGTGCCGCAAAAAACTTGGAAAATCCTTTATCTACTTGGGTGATGAATTTTATATTAATGCCGGAATAGACCTTCCTTCTGCAGAAAGATATGATGGATTCCCTCAAATTGAGAATGGCATTGGCTTAAGCAGGAACTTTATTGACGAATGGAACAATTCTTCAGCGGTGACGTCCAGCTCAGATAAAATTGCAAATGCGTTGGTGCCGGTAGGTGAATCTGCTTATAAAATTTTAAAACCATTATTTGATGACTATAATAAAAAATATAAAACAGGTCACAAGCTGCTTGTTGTAACTAATCATTTTTTCGGTGAAACAATTAATGTTACAGGCCTATTGACTGGCAGAGATATTTTAAACGCAGTAGCTGACTTGACTAAATTTAATCGAATTATTTTGCCTCAAGTCGTGCTTAATAAAGATTTATTGTTTTTGGATAATCTGAGTTTAGCAGATTTTAAAAACCTGTACAAAGGCAAGGTAGAGTGTGCTAAAAATGCCAAGGAGCTGAAACAATTACTCGCTAAACAAGGAGGCTAAATTGTGAAAGGTTATGGTTTATTACAAGTGTACACGGGTACTGGTAAAGGAAAAACTACAGCAGCGCTTGGCGTTGTGCTCCGAGCAAGCGGCTATGGGGCCAAAACCCTGATGGTTCAATTTATGAAGGACGATAAAGGATATGGAGAATATACCGCCGCAAAGTACATTCCTGGTTTTGAATTAATACAAGTAGGAAGAGACAGTTTTGTCGATTTTTCTAATCCTGATCCAATTGATTTAAAAATGATGCATGCAGGCTGGAATTTGGCCAAAGAAGCTATTTTGTCTCAAAAGTATGACATTGTGATTTTGGATGAAATAAACATAGGTTTGCATTATAAGCTATTGCCTGTGGATGAGATCATCGACTTTTTGAAAAATGCCAGAGGTAAAACTGAAATAATAACAACCGGTAGATATGCTCCAGAGGAGCTAATAGAAATTGCAGATTTAGTTACGGATATGCAGTCCGTAAAACATTACTTATTTGCCGGCGTGCAATCACGTGACGGCATTGATCATT
>JBOFWD010000199.1:0-4910 GCA_051653445.1 Acidaminococcaceae bacterium
AAAACATTGCTTATTACGGGTGGCACAGGATCTTTCGGCAATGCCGTGCTTGAACGGTTTTTAAATACGGACGTTGCTGAAATTCGCATTTTCTCACGAGATGAGAAGAAGCAGGACGATATGCGGCATTTCTATAAGAACGATAAGATTAAATATTACATAGGAAATGTGCGTAGTTTGCAGAGCCTTAAAGATGCTATGTATGGCGTAGATTATGTTTTTCATGCTGCTGCGTTGAAGCAGGTTCCTTCCTGTGAATTTTTCCCTATCGAAGCTGTTGAAACCAACGTTTTGGGTACTAACAATGTTTTGACTGCTGCGATTGAAGCCGGTGTGAAAAAAGTAATCTGCCTTTCTACGGATAAGGCTGCATATCCTGTAAATGCTATGGGTACGTCTAAGGCCATGATGGAGAAAGTATTCGTTGCTAAAGCGCGAACAGTTCCAGCAGATAAAACTCTGATCTGCGGTACCCGCTATGGCAATGTGCTTTGTTCCCGTGGCTCGGTAGTGCCTCTTTTTATAGAACAAATCAAGCAAGGGAAACCACTTACGGTTACAGACCCTGAGATGACACGCTTTATCATGAGCCTGGAAGAAGCTGTCGAACTGGTAATATTTGCTTACAAAAATGCTGAATCTGGCGATATTATGGTGCAGAAGGCACCTGCAAGCACGATTGGCGACTTGGCACAAGCTGTGAAAGAATTATTTAATGTTGATAATGAAATTAAGATTATTGGCATTCGCCATGGTGAAAAAATGTACGAAACTCTTCTTACCAATGAAGAATGTGCACACTCGATTGATATGGGTAACTTCTACCGTGTACCAGCCGATAAGCGTGATCTGAATTACGATAAGTATTTTACTGAAGGCAATGAAGCAAGGACAAATTTGAGCGAGTTTAATTCTAACAATACTGAATTATTGAATGTTGAACAGGTTAAAGCAAAGCTTCTAGAGCTTAAATACATTCAAGATGAATTGAAGAATTGGGAGAATAGATAAGATGAAGATACTAGTAACCGGAGCAAAAGGTTTTATCGGTAAAAACCTGATTGCTGAATTGCGTAATAGGAATTATCAGGATATCTTGGAATATGATATAGATACCAAAGAAGAGCTAATTGATGCCTATTGCCGGGAAGCGGATTTTGTTTTCCACTTGGCTGGCATTAATCGTCCTGAGAAACATAATGAGTTTATGGAAGGCAACTTTGGGTTTACATCTATTTTGCTGGATGCTTTAAAGGTCAACAATAATAAATGTCCAATCATGTTAGCTTCTTCTACGCAAGCAACCCTCAATAATCCCTATGGTGAAAGCAAAAAGGCTGGCGAGCAATTGTTTTTCAATTATTCTCAAGAAACCGGTGTGAAAGTATTTGTTTACCGCTTCCCTAATGTGTTTGGTAAATGGTGCCGACCTAACTACAATAGCGCGATTGCAACCTTCTGTCACAATCTTGCGCATGATTTGCCCATACAGGTAAATGATCCGGAAGTTGTTTTGAACTTGGTATATATAGATGATGTTGTTAATGAATTAATTAATGCAATGGAAGGCAAAGCAAATAAAAAAGATGACGGTTATAGTTACGTTGAGACTGTTCATGCTGTTAAACTTGGAGAAATAGCCGGTTTAATTAATTCATTCAGAGCTTCACGCGAAGAACGCAGTATCCCTGATATGAGTAATTCTTTTGTTAAAAAACTGTATAGTACTTACCTCAGTTATTTGCCGGCAGATAAGTTTAGTTATCCGCTTAAGATGAATGTAGACAACAGGGGTAGCTTTACGGAGATTATCCGCACACCTGATCGTGGTCAGGTATCTGTCAATATTTCCAAGCCGGGTATTACCAAAGGCAATCACTGGCATAATACTAAGAATGAGAAATTCGTAGTTGTAAGCGGTAAAGCTTTGATCCAATTCAGAAAAGTAGATTCCGATGAAGTAATAGATTACCATGTTTCCGCAGACAAGCTGGAAGTAGTGGATATACCTGTTGGTTATACGCATAATATCATCAACGAAGGCGATACAGATTTGGTAACCATAATGTGGGTGAATGAGGTATTTGATCCTGAAAAGCCAGATACTTATTATTTGGAGGTTTAATTCATGAAAACACTGAAAGTTATGACGGTTGTTGGCACAAGGCCGGAAATAATAAGACTATCGGCAGTCATCAATAAACTTGATGCATCTGAAGCCATTGAACATATTCTGGTTCACACCGGACAGAATTATGATTATGAGCTGAATGAAGTATTTTTTAAAGACTTCCAACTTAAGAAACCTGATTACTTCCTTAATGCAGCGACTGGTACTGCGATAGAAACAATCGGCAATATTTTGATTAAGATTGAAGAGGTCTTGGAAGAAGTAAAACCGGATGCTTTCCTAGTCCTGGGTGATACCAATAGCTGTTTAACGGCCATTGCCGCAAAAAGGCGACACATCCCGATCTTCCATATGGAAGCTGGTAACAGATGTTTTGACCAACGAGTGCCAGAAGAAACTAACAGGAAGATTGTAGATCATACAGCAGATATTAACTTGACCTACAGCGATATTGCACGCGAATACTTGCTGAGGGAAGGAATACCTGCCGACAGAGTAATTAAAACCGGTAGCCCGATGTTTGAAGTCTTAAATTCCAGAAAAGATGATATTGAAAAATCAGATGTATTAGCAAGACTGCACCTTGAACAAAACAAATATTTTATTATATCGGCACACAGGGAAGAAAATATCAATTCAGAAGAAAATTTCCTGAATTTGGTCGATAGTCTGAATGCGATTGCTGATAAATACAAATTGCCAGTTATTGTCAGCACACATCCAAGAACAAGAAAGATGATCGAAACTAGAGAGATTAAATTCAATCCGCTAATTTCATTAATGAAACCACTTGGTTTTAATGATTATGTGAAGCTGCAAATTTATGCGAAAGCAGTATTAAGCGACAGTGGTACCATTAGCGAAGAATCTTCGATCCTTGGTTTCAAAGCACTCAATATCAGGCAGGCTCATGAGAGGCCCGAAGCGATGGAAGAAGCCTCGGTTATGATGGTAGGGCTTGAAAAAGAAAGAATCATGCAAGGATTGGCCGTATTAGAAACACAAGAGAAAGATACATTAAGACATGTAGCTGATTACAGTATGCCTAATGTATCAGATAAGGTGCTGAGAATAATTCTGTCATATACGGATTATGTAAACAGAGTCGTGTGGGGAAAATAGCATGAAAGTTTTGCAGATAAATTCGGTTTGTGGTTATGGAAGTACAGGCAGAATTGCTACAGATTTATACAAAGTCCTTGTGGAAAATGGCCATGAGTGTTTAATAGCCTATGGAAGAGGGAAGACCCCTGAAGGTATAAATTCATATAGAATTGGAACGAACATTGATAATTATGTACATGCGATTAAAACTAGGCTATTTGATTTGCATGGGTTTGGTTCAAAGGGTGCTACCAAGGAATTTATAGAGAAAATAAAAGTTTTCGAGCCAGATGTTATTCATCTACACAATTTACATGGATATTATATTAACAACGAAATTTTGTTTAACTTCTTAAAGAAATATGACAAACCAGTTGTTTGGACCTTGCATGATTGTTGGCCTTTTACGGGACATTGTGCTCATTTTGACTATATTGGCTGTGAAAAGTGGAAAGTTTTATGTGATAAATGTCCGCAAATAAGCAGTTATCCTGCGAGTTTGTTTTTAGATAATTCAAGTTGCAATTACAAAAATAAAAAGGAATTATTTTCTGGTGTTAACAATATGGTTATTGTTACGCCTTCAATATGGCTTGCCAATTTAGTAAAACAATCATATTTAAAGGAATACAAAGTTGAGATAATAAATAATGGTATTGATTTGAGTGTCTTTAGTCCAAAAAATAGTGGCATATTTAGGGATAAATATAAACTAGAAAATAAGTTTATAATATTAGGCGTAGCAAGATGGGATGAAAGGAAAGGCCTAAAGTATTTTTCAGAATTATCAAAAGCAATTAACAATAATAGTATAATTGTTTTAGTTGGATTGAAAGAAAAACAAATAAGCCAACTACCACAAAATATTATTGGGATCAAAAAGACCAACAGTGTAGTAGAACTTACAGAAATATATTCTGCAGCGGATGTATTTATAAATCCAACATTGGAGGATAATTTTCCTACTACTAATTTAGAAGCATTGGCGTGTGGTACTCCGGTAATTACTTTTAATACTGGTGGTAGTGTAGAGAGTATTGATGATAGTTGTGGTGTTATTGTGCCCAAAGGGGATATTAAAATGTTAATTCAAGCGGTGAAAATATTATACGATGATAACTTAAATAAGGTAGAATGCATAAATAAATCTAAATTGTTTGATAAGAATAGTCGATATCAGGATTATATTAATTTGTACTTAAATTGGATTGTCAACACTTAGCCGGACAGTTTTTATAAGGTCTGCCGTCTAAATTCGGCTGGCGTTAGATAATTAAGTGATCCATGAATTCTACTAGTATTAAACCAATGTACATAACTAGTCAATTCATGGCGTAATTGTCCCAGACTATCAAAATTTCGGCCATAGACAAACTCTGTTTTAAATATTTTAAAAGTCGCCTCTGCTACAGCGTTATCATAAGGACAGCCTTTCATACTTAACGAACGCTTTATGCCAAAAGTGTTAATAACATCATCAACCAGTTCGTTTTTAAACTCACTGCCTCTATCTGAATGAAACATTTGGATATTACTAAGGTCTGTTTTCACAGTTGCAAATGCTTCATATACCAGTTGCGCATTCTTATGAATGCCAGAACTGTAACCGATAATTTCACGATTAAATAAGTCTACAAGAATACAGACGTAATTCCATTTATAGTTTACTCTCACA
>JBOFWD010000200.1:0-2927 GCA_051653445.1 Acidaminococcaceae bacterium
GTATTATATATCTGTTATAAATTGATTTAAGGAGAAATTAGATTGATGCTGAAACAATATGCTGGCCCTGTTTATTTGACGATAGCCGCAAGTATTTGGGGTGGTATGTACGTTGTCAGCAAGGTAGTGCTTGATATAGTTCCACCGTTGGAATTAGTGTGGCTGAGGTATTTGGTTGCCTCGGCTGCACTTATTTTGGTTTGTCTTGGAGCTTGACAGTCTTGGCGTATCTGTAAAAGGGCTGCAACTTGTTGATGCTAGCGGTGGCGGCGTATATTTCTTTTTTCAACCTTTAGTGGGTACCTTTTTAGGTTGGGTTTTTCTTGATGAGCAGATTGGAGCTGCTTTTTGTGTGGGCGCTTTTTTTATTTTAAGCGGTGTTTTATTAGCCATCAAAGAAGAAAATTGAGATTCATATGTTACTGCTTATCAAAAATAACGACTTTCCTTTGAAGATTAATAAAACATAGCGTATAATAATAACTAAGTCATATTACGGCAAATTAAATTTGGTAGCAGCTAAGGGACTGCTGCTTTATTTAAGAAGTAAAATTATCTTTATTTTAGGGGGAGAAAGATGTTTAAAAAATCCAAAATCATTACGTCTTTGGCCATAGCTTCTGTTTTGGTTGCCAGTTTGGTCGCCGGTTGCGGAGGCAAAGGTGACAAGGATATAAAAATAGGCATGGTATACGAATTAACGGGAAATACTGCTTCCTATGGAACGTCAGCGGCTAATGGCGCAAAACTTGCTTTTAAAGAAATCAACTCAAGTGGAGGCGTTTTGGGTAAACAGATTAAAATTGTTTCTGCAGATAATAAAGGTGAGCCATCTGAGTCCGCAAATGCTATGTCCAAGGTAATTAGCCAGGATAAAGTAGTAGCGGTGACGGGCTTCACCGTAAGTTCATGCGGAATTGCGGCTTCAGCAGTTGCGGAAGCTAATAAAATACCTTTTGTTGCCGCGGCAACAGTTAACCCTAAGGTAACCTTTGATGAAAGAACGGGCAAAGTAAAAGATTATACTTTCAGAGCATGTTTTATTGATTCTTTCCAAGGAACTGTGGGCGCTAACTTTGCTTTAAATGGCTTGAAGGCAAATAAAACCGCTATCATGGTTGATAGTTCAAGTGATTATAGCAAAGGCTTAACTGAAATTTTCAGAAGCACATACGTTAAAGCCGGCGGTAAAATTGTTGCTGAAGAAGCTTATTTACAAAAAGACCAGGATTATAAGCCTATTTTGACCAAAATAAAAGCTCAAAATCCTGACTTATTATATATTCCAGGTTATTACGAAGATGTTGGTAAAATTATTAAGCAAGCCCGTGAACTGGGAATGACGATCCCGGTTCTGGGTGCTGATGCGTGGGATTCCCCTGTTTTAGTGGAAATGGGTGGGGCTCAACCGCTAAACAATACGTATTTTACGAATTTTTATTCGATTGAAGATAAGAATCCGGTGTCTAATGCTTTTGTTGAAGCATATAAAAAAGAATACGGTCAAACGCCTGATTCTATGGCTGCTATGGGCTATGATGCGGCAAAACTATTGGTTGATGCTATCAAGCGTGCTGATAGCACTGATGCCAAGAAAATCAAAGAAGCCCTTGCGGCGACTAAGAATTTCAACAGCGTAAGCGGTGAAATGAGTCTTAATGAAAGACATGACGCTGTCAGAGGCGTTGTCATTATTGAGCTGAAAGATGGTAAACAAGTTTATAAGGAAACTGTAAAACCATAAGTAATGAGAACAATCTATTTTCAGGCCTGGTAATTTTTCCAGGCCTTTTTTTAATGTTTGAAAATTAGATCTGTAAATTAGCAGGAGTTTGTCTGATTTTATGGAAATAGCATAAATAAAGAAAATAAATTTTCAAACAATACAAAAGTATTTGAAAATAAGGGGGAGTTGTAATGATAAATAAAAAAGACATCTCCATTCCAATTGAGCTTTTAACAGCCGCATCATTTTTTTTAATGATAATTACTAATATATTGGCGAACTTGCTGCCTATTAATGGTCTTACTACAGGACAGGTTTCCAATTTCTATCCTAATTTATTTACACCGGCAGCTTTTGCGTTTTCAATTTGGGGTTTGATTTATATGCTTTTAGCAGGCTATGTGTTTTATCAGCTGAGCTTGTTTAAGGTTAAAAAGAATGTTGCGGAAGAAGCATTTTCAGATAAAATAAGGCATGCATTCATAATTTCTTCTTTTGCCAACTCTTTATGGATAGTAGCGTGGCATTATTTGCAAATAATGCTTTCCATGCTGTTTATTACAGTAATGTTTATTTGTTTAGGATATATTTTTTTTACGCTTAATAAATACAACTTTTCTTTTGACAAGAGAATTTTTGTGAAGATTCCTTTCAGCATTTATTTCGCCTGGGTTACTGTAGCTTTGATAGCTAATTTTGTTGTGGTCGCGGTAAGCAGACAATGGGAGTTTTTTGTTGCTGCAGAAAGCAACTGGACTATTTTGCTGCTTTTGCTTGGTCTTGGGTTTGCATCTTTTGTCATATATACTTATAAAGATGCTGCGTATTGCACGGTTATTATTTGGGCTTACTCGGGCATTTTAATTAAACATATTTCAGCTGATGGCTTCAATAGTCGATACCCGCTCATTATAGATACTGTTATAGGAAGCTTGGTATTGTTAAGTTTATTATTTTTTTATATCCTGAAAACTAAAAGGAAAATAGATTCTGATTAATTTAAGTTGAAGGGGACTTTTATGCAAAGAAATATTAATAAAATAAAAATATCTTCAATACTTAAAATCATTTTACTTTGTTTTTTAGTAGTTAATATGGGTTTGATGGTGTTAAGTTATTATTTTTATAATTTAATTATGGCTTATAGCCAGACAAATGTTTATACTGCCGCTGAGTATAATAAGACGATTGAAGATTTGGG
>JBOFWD010000201.1:0-1286 GCA_051653445.1 Acidaminococcaceae bacterium
TTTTAAAATCTCGCCATAGGCATAGTGAGCCTTCTGCAGGCACTGGCTAGCTGTCTCAGCGTAACCTTCCTTGCCCATCGTTGCCAGATATACGGAAATCGCCAAGGCGCAAAGTGCTTCATTGGAACAAATATTGGAAGTAGCTTTTTCACGACGAATATGCTGCTCACGTGCTTGCAGCGTCAGCACAAAGCCACGTTTACCGTCTCTGTCAACAGTCTGCCCCACAATTCTGCCAGGCAGTTTGCGCATCAACTTGCTGCTTGCCGCAAAGAAACCGAGATATGGTCCGCCGAATGAAATAGCAAGACCAAGAGGCTGTCCTTCACCAACAACCATGTCAGAACCCAATTTGCCAGGTGCTTCGAGGAGACCAAGCGCAATAGGATCGGCAACGGTTACAAAGAGAGCACCAACAGCATGCGTGAGCTCAATCAAGGCCGCTAAATCTTCCACACTGCCGAAGAAATTCGGGTTTTGCACGATAACAGCCGCAGTCGCTTTGCTTGCAAGTGCCTGCAGTTTGTCGGAAGCCGTAATGCCACCGTCAAAATCAATTTCTTTGATCTCAAAATCAAAATCGCGCGCATAAGTGCACAAAGCAGCACGGTAATGCGGATGTACACTTCTGGCTACCAGGATTTCCTTGCGGTTCGTAGCGTGGCAGGCAAGAATTGCGGCTTCCGCCATAGCAGTCGCACCATCATACATGGACGCATTAGCCACAGGCATGCCGGTAATCTCACAAATCATGCTCTGATATTCCCACAAAGCCTGCAGATAACCCTGGGAAATCTCCGGCTGATACTGCGTATAAGCGGTATAAAATTCAGAACGGCGCAAAACATGATCAATTGTGCTCGGAATAAAATGATCATAGGCACCAGCACCTAAAAAGCAGGCATATTCCTGCAGATTGGCGTTAGCCGCCGCCAGTTTCTGAAAGTATTTAGTCAGTTCCGGTTCGCTGAGAGGTGCAGGAAGATTCAAAGAGCGATGCAATCTGATTTGTTCCGGAATGTCGCAAAACAAATCCATGGTGTCTTGGACACCGATCGCCGCCAGCATCTCCTGCCTGTCCTCAGCAGTATGAGGCAGATAGCTCCAGGTCATTGGTTTACGCCTCCTCAGACAAGAGTTTTTTGTAGGCTTCCGCGTCGAGCAATTCCTTTAATTCGTTTTCATCAGCGATTTCAATAACAGCGATCCAGCCTTTGCCATAAGGATCTTCATTAATCAATTGCGGTGCATCTGTAAGTTCCTCATTTGCTTCAATTACCTTACCG
>JBOFWD010000202.1:0-3787 GCA_051653445.1 Acidaminococcaceae bacterium
CGGATAATAAAATGATTTATGATTATTATGAAGGATTTGTTTAATCTGCCGATATTATAAGCATTAATATATGTAAAAAAACATTAGATATTCAACAGGATGTTTTTGAAAGGTGAGTTTTTAGTGCGAATTTTGGAAATTTATTTTGGCACTCTTATTAACAGTGCTGGTGGAGCCGAACGAGTGTTTTGCAATATGGCTAATGAATTGGCTGAACGAGGGCACGCCATAAGTACTGTTTGTTTTGAGGATAAGAAAGGAATACCTTTTTATCCGCTGGCGGAAGGAGTTGCCTTTTATAACTTGCAAAACATAGGCGAACAAATCAGAGTACCAAGATGGCGTAAATTAGCTCGTGAATTTCTGCGATTCATTGGGAAAAATGGGTTTAATGATCCATACAGAAATTATAGGTACAAAAAGGCAGCAAAAAGATTGTTGCTGGTTTTGGAGAAAGAAAAACCGGATATTGTAGTTTGCTATGATATAAATAGTTTGCAATTATTATCCAAGATGAAGCTGGATAAAATAAAAAATGTTTTTATGCTACATATGGATGCAGAAGATTTTTTGCGAAATATGAAATATGATCAATTTGTTGCTTTGCAAAGCGCGGATTGTATTCAGGTATTATTCTCTAAATACAAAGAGGTTTTAAAAGGAAACTTGCAAAGTAATATTGTGGTAATACCGAATGTTGTTCCACAGTTAGCGACAGAAAAGATTGATGAAAATGAGAATGTTATTATTAACATTGCCAGATTGGAAAAGAATAAGCAACAACATTTATTGATTGAAGCTTTTGCAAAAATTTCTAGCAAATTTCCCGAATGGTATTTGTATTTGTATGGGAGTAATTCTAATAAAAAATATACTAGAGAACTTGAAAAAAGAATTCGAAAATATAATTTAGGAAATCAAGTTAAATTAATGGGTGTTACTAATAACGGTATTGCGGTTTTGCAAAAAGCAAAGATCTTTGCTTTCCCGTCCGAATATGAAGGCTTTCCGCTGGCCCTGACAGAAGCAATGTCGGTTGGGCTACCATGTATCGGTTCAAAGTCTTGTTTGGCTGTCAGTCAATTAATAGAAGATAACGAAACAGGAATTTTAACTGATTCTACAATAGACGGATTAGTTAAAGCGTTAGAATGTTTGATAAGAGATGAAACATTACGGGGGCGCTTAGGAAGAAATGCGAAAAAATCAATGGAAGCGTTTACGTCTGAAAAAATTTGGAATCAATGGGAGCTACTGTTATATAATGTGGTCGCAGAAAAAGATATTTTCGGAAGAAAATAGCAGGTTTTAAAAGAAAAATAAAAACCTTCAGTTTAAAGTCTTACTGAAGGTTTCGAAATTAAAAGATGCCTTTTGTAATGTAATAGAAAATTTGTCGGTGGATACCAATATTCAAATAGCTAATTAAGGGAGAAAAACACAATTTTTTAGCAATAACTTTTGAAGGCACCTTGCGTATGAGTTTTGAATAATTTTTCCTAAGAGCAAATTTAATTTTCTTTTCACAAAGTCCCATTTTTGCTATTTTTCTTACTATTACAGGTAATGATACTTCAATCACGGGCAATTCACTTAAAGTGAAACTCTCTGGACATTCCATGAATTTACTAATTCCTTTATAGGTAGTGTCATCGCAGCAATCTGTTAAATTAAGTAGCTTTTTAATTTTCACCATTATCGCTAAAGATTTTAGAGAATCTTGTTTTGCAATTGATAAATTATTACCATGCCATCTGTATTTCACCAAAACCTCATTTATATTAGCAAAATTGGCGATGCCAATCAAGTCAAGCCAGAACGCGTAATCTTCTGCCGCATTATATTTGTCATTATAGAAGATGTTATTTTCCGTAATGATTTTTTTTCGAAGCATGACAGTGGATTGTGTAAAAGCGCAGCCTCTAAAGAGAAGGTAAACAACAATGTCTTCATGTTGTGTAGGAAATTGAAGCTTTTTCCCTTCGGGAATAATAAGCGCAGCTGAACCGACACAGTCTACAAAAGAATTATTGTCAAAAAAACGAAGCTGGGTTTCGAAGCGGTTAGGTAAGGCTATATCATCAGAATCAAGAAAAGCTAAAAATTCACCAGTTGCCTTTTTGATACCAAAATTTCGTGCGTAAGAAACACCATGGTTTTCGGTCAGACGGAAATATTTAAGGCGAGGGTCTTTATGGGAAGCGATGCATTCTTTAGTATTTTCCGTTGAAGCATCATCGACAAGTAAAAGCTCGAAATCAGTGTAAGTTTGTTGCAAAACACTGTCAATTGCTTCCAGCAGATATTTTTTGTTGGTATTGTAAACAGGCATAATGACGGATATTTTTGGCATCTATAATCACTCACGATCCGTTTTTTGTTTAATAAGAATATAGCACATGTTGGCTTGATTTATCAAGCCAACATGTGCTTTCCCCGGGTATAGGACGAAGGATATCAGGATTATTCATTTATTTATCAACTGCCAAGATATTAAATAGGTGCATAATTTGGTGTAACTGATCTATGATATTATTATTAAATTTGAGACTAAAATATATAATTGCATATTTAAAAGATCCTTGCATATAATATTTATATAGATAACCATTTTTTAAAAGGGGTTTTAAACATGAGTGACTTAATAACAGTAATTGTTCCTGTTTATAAAGTAGAAATTTATATTCGCCGTTGTGTGGATTCTATTCTAAGGCAAACATACAAAAATTTAGAAATTATACTTGTTGACGATGGTTCTCCTGATTTATGCCCAATCATATGTGATGAATATGCTGATATGGACAAAAGAGTTACCGTAATTCATAAAGCTAATGGTGGCTTGTCAGATGCAAGAAATGTTGGCTTAAATTTTGCACATGGCCAATATATTGCTTTTGTTGATTCAGATGATTATATTGATGAAAGAATGTATGAAATCCTATATAAGAATTTGACTGATAATAATGCAGATATCTCGGTTTGTGAATTTATTAAAACTTGTGATGGAGCTGAAATTGCCAATCCAAACACTAAAGAGTTTGTTGAGGTCTTTAATAATCTACAGGCTATGGAAAATTTATACAATGATTTATACTTGCAGACCGTAGTAGCTTGGAATAAATTGTATAAAAAGGATATATTTAGATCAATTAGATACCCATTTGGAAAGGTTAACGAGGATGAGTATGTAATCCATTTAATTTTGGAGCGTGCACAAGATGTTGTATATACTAATTTGCCATTATATTATTATGTGCAAAGAACTGATAGTATAATGGGGAAAGAATACAATTTAAAAAGGTTAGATGTTTTAAGTGCACTAAAGGAGCGCATGATTCGTTTTGAGAATATGAAATATAATAAATTATATATAAAGGCATATTATTCTTACATGTATTCGATTAAAAATAATTATACATTAGTAAGAAAAAATTACCCTGAAGAAAAGGATATTTGCGAAAAACTAAGGGAAGATTTTGCCAAAAGTTTAGCAAAGAATCAAATCAAATTTCCTGTAAAAGTTTATGTTAAATTTAGATTATTTTTGGTTAAGACTTATATTTACCAATTTTTTGGTAAGTGCCGGAAATAAACAAATATATACTGTAAAAGAGAGATAACGCATATGAAAATACATTTTATGAAAAATGGATTGGCTACAATAAACTAGACAGAATTTATAAGGTCATGTAAAAATAATACTGAAACAGAAAGGAAGATTTACATGACAGAAAAGCGTCCTAAAAGAATTTTCTCTGACCAGTTTAAACAACAAATGGTTCAGCTG
>JBOFWD010000203.1:0-1678 GCA_051653445.1 Acidaminococcaceae bacterium
GGCAAAATCATCAATATAATTTTCCGGATTATTTACCATTAAATGACAATCGAAAAAAAGTTGAGTTACAGGCCTTATCTTTTGAACAACAGGTGCACCAAAGGTAAGGTTAGGCACAAAACTGCCATCCATCACATCAATATGTACCCAATCAGCGCCTGCAGCTTCTATTTTTTTTATTTCATCAGCTAAATAAGCAAAATCTGCGGACAATATCGAAGGTGCTATAAGAGTCATTTCTTCCCTTCTTTCTCTTTTTTTGTTAAAATTTCCTGCATTATCGAAGTATACGAATTATACCTGCTTACTGCAATCTTACCGGCTTCTACCGCTTCTTTAACAGCGCACTTAGGTTCATGCGTATGTGAGCAGGTCGTAAAGCGGCAGTTATGGGCATACATGCCAAACTCTCGAAAAGCCTGCGGCAAAACATTCGCTTCAATTTCTTCCATGTTCAAATTGCCAAACCCGGGAGTATCCGCCAAATAGCCGCCTGCAAAAGGAATAAAGTGTGCAAAACGGGTCGTGTGCCTACCTCTGCCTATTTTTTCGCTTACGTGACCGGTAACAAGGTTTAAATTGGGATCTATTGCGTTTAGAGTAGAAGACTTGCCAACACCTGATGGACCAGCGAAAACAGTCAGTTTTTCGCTGACTTCAGATCTTAGCTCTTCAATGCCAATCCCCTCTTTGGCAGAAACTGTCAATACCTTGTAACCGATTTTTTCATAGAGGCTACGACACTTTTCAACTAATCCTTCGGGTGCAATGTCTACTTTTGTCAGACATATTATGCCTGGTATCTTTGCTATTTCGGCCAGCGCCAGCAGTTTATCCGTAATAAGGAAGCTGAAATCAGGGTTGGAACAGGAAACAGTTATGACAACCAGATCAATATTCGCAACAGTAGGTCTCAGTAAAAAATTCTTGCGAGGTAATATATCTGTAATCATACCTTCAGAACCGTCAGTTTCAAACTTAACATAATCACCCGTGCAAAGTGAAAAACGATTTTGTTTCATTTTTCCTTTGACTTTGCAAGTAATAATTTCATGCTTAGCCGTCTCAACGTAATAATAACCCATATAATTTTTGACTATTCTACCCTGATCAATAATCACAGGCTTCTTTCCTCCACTAACTTATCATTACTGTAGAATTGGACCTTTATACTACCGACACCCTCAATTTGCTGCCTTAGTCGCACACCAGGCTTATGAGTATTACTATAAACAACGCGGCTTCCGACATCATCAACCACAACAATTTTTATTTCCTGATGCTCGCTGCCGGTCGGAACTATAAATTCAACATACTGAGCTTGCTGCACCTTCGTATTCTCGACATTTTTTGCTACCGTAATGTCCACAACTGTGCCTACATTTACTACTTCCTTGGACCCAGGATTCATTTCAATTACAGTATTATCAGGTTCTTTGCTTGCTACAGCGGTAATTTTACCCAAGACAAGTCCTAGTTCATTAAGTTTATTTTTGGCGGAACCACTGTTCAACCCTACCAAATCAGGAAGAACTACCTGATTGCTCTTGATATTTATAACAACATCTAATTTTGTTCCTATGGGCAATTTTGCAGGTGGAGCAACACTTTGTTCGAGTATGGTTTCTTCCGGAGAACCACTCACATATTTATAAGATACCCTCCCAAGTTCAAAACG
>JBOFWD010000204.1:0-2054 GCA_051653445.1 Acidaminococcaceae bacterium
GTGAAGAGAAGCGGACAGAATTAGTTGAAAAATGGCTGCAAAATGTTAGGTTTGCTGATAAGTGATTGAAAGGGTGTTTTTTTTGAAAATAGGTTTAGTAAGTCTTGGCTGTCCCAAAAATCTTGTTGATTCTGAAACGATGCTTGGCATAATAGAGGACAAGCATTTGACGATTACTAATAATCCAGAAGAAGCTGATATAATTATCGTCAATACCTGCGGTTTTATTGAATCGGCAAAGGAAGAATCAATAAATACTGTATTGCAAATGGCCGAATATAAAAATGAAGGCAATTGCAAACACTTGATTTTGGCTGGTTGCCTTGGCCAGAGATACTCTGAAGAACTGCTGGCGGATATTCCGGAAGTAGATGCTATTGTTGGTACGGAGTGCTATACTGAAATTGGAAAAGTAATAGACCGGATTCTCAAAGGAGAGAGATTTATTTGCTTGCAGCCTGAGCAGAGCACTGACAATACAACTGGAATGATGCCTAGAATATTGACTACGCCGAATTATTCAGCTTATTTAAAAATTGCTGAAGGCTGTGACAATTGTTGTTCCTACTGTATCATTCCAAAACTTCGAGGACCATATAGAAGCAGGCCGTTTGAGGAGGTCTTGGCTGAAGCGAATGCTTTAGTTAACAGTGGTGTCAAGGAATTAATCTTGGTTGCGCAGGATACCCCGCGCTATGGAGAAGATTTGTATGATTCTCTGAGGTTGCCTGAACTACTTAAAGAACTTAATAACATTGAAGGTTTGAAATGGATAAGAATATTATATTGTTATCCGCAGTATTTTACAGAAGAATTAATCGAAGCAATTGCTAATTATGATAAAGTATGCAAATATGTTGATATTCCGTTGCAACATATTAGTGATGCTATTTTGACCAGGATGAACAGGCCTGACAGCAAAGAACAAATTGTTGGGCTGCTGGTCAAACTAAGAAAACGTATACCGGATATATGCATCCGTACCACTTTTATAGTTGGTTTTCCCGGAGAAACAGCAGCAGATTTTGAAGAGCTTAAAGAATTTGTTGCCGAACAAAAATTTGATTGTGCCGGTGTCTTTGCTTATTCGCAAGAGGAAGGTACGGCAGCTGCTTTGATGGCGGATCAAACTGCGGAAAGTTTGAAGCAGGATCGTTATCATGAATTGATGGCCATTCAGGCAAAGGTTTCTGAGGAAATTCATATGAATATAGAAGAAAAAGTGTTGGATGTTCTTGTAGAAGGCTTTGACGAAGAAAATAAGAATCTTGCTTGCGGCAGGTCTTATAGGGAAGCTCCTGAAATCGATGGCACTATCTACATTGAAGATGCCTCAAAAATAAAAGTCGGGGAATTCGTCAAAGTGCGAATAGTACAGGGATTTACGTACGAACTAGTCGGTGAGCTGGCATAGTTAGCTGGGAGGTCAAGTGAGGATGATTGTCGAAGTAATTAATACTGGAACAGAATTATTGCTTGGGGACATTTTAAACACTAATTTTCAATATTTGTCTAAAGCATTGAATGAAAAAGGTTTTGATGTTCTGTATCAGACAACTGTCGGTGATAATGAAACCAGACTCGGAGAGGTGCTGAAAATAGCGCTTAATCGAGCCGATATTATCGTTACCACAGGCGGTTTAGGGCCAACCCGTGGTGATATTACCAAAGAGATGGTTGCTTCGGTACTAAATCTTTCATTAGAGCTTGATCAGAAAACACTTGAAAAGATTAACGGATTTTTTATACATCGAGGCATTTGTATGCCAGAAAACAATATTAAGCAGGCTATGATTCCACGGGGGTCCCATGTTTTGAGGAATGATGCCGGCACCGCTCCGGGGCTGGTTATTGAAAATAATGGGAAAATTATTATTTTGCTGCCTGGGCCTCCGAATGAAATGAAACATGTTTGCAATTTACAGATGCTGCCTTTTTTGGAAGAGCATTTTGTTAAACAAGGAATTATCCACTCCAAGGTTTTGCGTCTAAGAGGAATTGGCGAATCGACTGTTGCTGAAAAGTTGGACGATATTATTATGTCGCAAACTAAT
>JBOFWD010000205.1:0-6795 GCA_051653445.1 Acidaminococcaceae bacterium
TATCCGCAGTCAATCGAACCCGTAACAACCTTCAGGTCTTAGATAACCAAATGTAGTTTCTCAATGTGCTTTAAGCTTTTTACTAATGCTAAAATAGCTTTTTTGAAAATGCTCTTTCTCAAAAAAAACAGTTCGCCAAATCATAGTCTTTGACGAACTGAAAATGTATAATTTTGAAAGTTTCAAATTATGCTTCTTTATCACTTACCACTCTCATATCTCTCGACCCAACGCGCGATTAATCTGCCGAATGGCCGCAGGCTCAAAGAAATATTTTTGGCTGCCAATTGCCGAAACCGGCATCGCCCCCAAAAGCGCGTTCGTCACAAGTACCATCTCTGCGTTTTGCAGGAGCTCGGTGCTCACATTAGTTTCTTGCGCGCGAAGCCCCAGCTCGTTTGCCACTGCCAGCAGTTTCGCCCGCATAACGCCAGGCAGCAGGCCTTCTTTCACAGGCGGCGTAAACAGCTCGTGGTTTTTAAGCACAAAGATGTTTGCCGAAGAGCATTCCGTTACGAAACCCTCCGTATTTAAAAAATACGCATCATCATATCCTTTTTCCTTGGCGTTAATCCGCTCCAGATAGTTTTCGAGATAATTCAAGCTTTTGTGATAAACCAGCAAGCTTTTGGCATTGCGGCACGAAGAAGATTCGATTAATCTGAATCCTCTTTCGTAGTCTGCGGACGTGTAAAGATATGGTCTTAGCAGCAAAATCGTCTTCCATGACGCTTCTTCCTTGTACGCAACAATCTTTAGTACATTTTTGCTGCCTTTGCAAGACGCTAACGCAGAGAATGCCTTATCCATCAATTCATGTACGGCAAAAGTGCTGTCGGCATGATCAATCTGTCTGATACTGCCCGCCAGACGCTGAATATGACGTTCAAAGTCTGCCGGAGAACCGCTCCGGACCAATATCGTTTCAAATAATCCATAGCCAAATTGGAAAGCCGGCGTCCCTATAATATTATCTCGACCATCTGTTTCCGTCCATTCTCCATTTAACCAAATTTTCATGGCTCCTCCTGACATTTTAACGCTTCGCCCAATATGTGCCCCTTTAATAAACTTTCCTGATACTCGCTTTCAGGTACTGAATCCCAGACGATACCGCCGCCCGCTTGGAAATAAGCTTTGTTGTCTTTGATTAAGATAGTACGGATAGCAATATTCAAATCCATGCTGCCATCAAAACCCAAATAGCCAATAGCGCCGGTATAGACATTGCGCTGCGTTGGTTCGAGCTCGTCAATAATCTCCATCGCCCTGATTTTTGGCGCACCGGTAATAGAACCACCGGGGAAAATAGCCCTTACGCAATCAATTAAATCGCACTCCGGACTCACAGATGCTGTA
Organism: Acidaminococcaceae bacterium; assembly: GCA_051653445.1. GTDB lineage: Bacteria > Bacillota > Negativicutes > Acidaminococcales > Acidaminococcaceae > RZYP01. The sequence continues at coordinate 1,360 of JBOFWD010000205.1, forward strand.
ACGACAGCCACAAAATGATGCACTGTGGCATAGGTTTCGATAGCAAAAAGTTTTTCGACCCTGACTGTGCCTTTTTGCGCAACCTTACTGAGGTCATTGCGCTCAAGATCAACAATCATCAGCAATTCGGAACGGTCTTTTTCGCTGTTGAGCAATGTTAAACTCTGCTTTTCATCTTCCTCCGCTGTTTTGCCCCGCGCAATTGTCCCCTTGATAGGCCTTGTTTCTATGACGCCGTTACGAACTTTCGCGAGCCTTTCAGGCGAACTCGAGGCTATTACGCACTCACCGGTATCAAGAAAAGCGGCAAACGGCGCCGGATTCAGCGAACGCAAAGTTTCATACAACGAAAGTGGATTACCATGATAAGGGCAGGAAAACCGTTGGGTAAAATTTGCCTGGTAAATATCTCCCGCACGTATATATTCCCTAATCTTTTGGACAGCAGACAGATATTCAGGCTTAGTCATATTGCAGTCAAAAGTCTTTGTGCCAGGCTTACTTGAAATAACCCTCTCTTTTGACTGCCCTGCAATCGCCAATAAGTCGTTCTCCAATTTATCGAGCGTTTCCTCTTCGCTCCTGCCAAAACCCAAAGCAATCATGCTAATCTTTCCGGTTGCGACCTCAACCGCGTATATGCCATCGTAAAAAGCAAAAAAACAATCATCATTACCAATATCATCAACCGCTGTACGCGGAAGTTTTTCGATAAAATGGCACAAATCATATCCAAAGAAACCAACTGCGCCTCCCGTAAAAGGTATCTTTGGATGTACCGGTGCGGAATACCTTCCCAGCAACCGTTTTAAGACCAAGAAGGGATTGTCGGTAAAATTTTCTTTGCGACCATCGCGGTGTTTTATACAGCAATTATCACCCTTGCAGGAAAATGTCAAAAAAGGGTCGGCTCCGACAAAAGAATACTGTCCGATTTCACCGACATGCAGACTGCTGTCTAAAAAAAAGGCATTGTTTCCCTCTCGCCGCAATCCGCATAAAACAGCAAATGCATCTATCTTGATTTCAGATATCCTTATCTGCATTACAGCCCTCCCTGAAGCGTTGCGCCTCCAAAAGAAAATTCTTCAGCATTATCAAGCCACCCTCAGTAAGCACAGCCTCAGGATGAAATTGTACACCTTCAATCAAATAATCCTTATGCCGTATGCCCATAATCTCGCCCGCGGGAGACTCTGCGGTTATTGCCAAGCACTCCGGCAGCGTATCCCTCTCCAGCACCAGCGAATGATACCGCGTAACATTAAGAGGATTGTGCAGCCCCCTAAAAACACCTTTACCGCTGTGGCAAACAGGCAGCACCTTGCCATGAACCGGAACGCCTGCACGCACAGTCTGCGCGCCGAAAGCCTCTCCAATGACCTGGTGCCCGAGACAGATTCCCAAAATGGGAAGCTGTCCCTTAAAAAATTGCACGATAGATGTACACAACCCTGCCTTAGCCGGTGTTCCCGGCCCAGGCGAAATCACGATCATTTCCGGATTTAAATTCTGAATATCTATAAGCGAAACGTTATCGTTATGTAAAACCTTAACATCAGCATCCAGCATCTCCAGATAATGCACAAGATTATATGTAAAGGAATCATAGTTATCAATCATCAAGATCATTTGGAAGCTCCTTCCTTACAAAAACGGCTATCTCCTGCAAAAATCTTTGCAGCACTTATGACCGCCTCCCTGTCATTTTACTGCAAAAATATATTTAGCACAATATACAAAAACCCCGGTCACGGAACGCATTCCGTGACCGGGGTTAAAACATAATTTAAGCCAACTCAATGGCCCCTTGGCTCACCTCAATATGTCCAGCGAACAACAACTGAGGCTAAAGCACTTCTATCGCTGCGTCCTTTTGCATAGCCGGCATTATCAATTTTAGCAACGCCCAGCATGGCATCAAGGTAAATCGTCTTGTCAAGTTTGCAATTATACGACAGCCAGAACTCATCCACCTGCTGCGCTGCCGCAAGCGAGCGTTCCATATCAGTACGCATGAAATTAATGCCTAGTTTTTCATTTTCATCTATATAACGCTGAGCTCCCAGATAAATTTTTTGCGCATCTGGCCCCATCGCATCGCCAATCAGCCCATTATTATATACCCAACCGTTTTGGTAATTCCAATGGTCATACCAAACATTAGTAGTATGAGCGTACTCAGTCCTCAGTTCCCAGGATCCATCACGGGTGATCTGCGGAAAATAAAATCCTAAGCGCTCAGCAGTCTTGGAAGGCAGATAGCCTGCCTGATCCTCACCATAAAGTTCACCGTAAACCTGCAAGCCAGGGAAGCGGTAACGAAAATCAAAACCGGCAATATCATTCCAACGGTCATCTTCGGAAGTGTTGGCATTGGCACCCACCAGCCAATCGCCCCAATCCGAGAGCGAAAGGCCATTGCCGTCGCCGCCCAGCATGGAGACGCGGCTAACACCGAAGGTAAAGTTAGCCGTAGGCGCAAAGTCAGCACGCAAGCCGAGAAGGCCGGCATTATCATAATCATTCCTGTCGCCATTTGCCAGTGCCTGCGCCTTGCGGTTTCCGTCAAGCTCGCCATACAGAATGTTCACATTGGCGCTGCCCAAAAACTTAAAGAAACCACCGATCTTCTGTGGTTCCAGAAAATTCATCCTCGCCATAGTCAAAGGTTTTGCATTATCCCCCAACACAAAATTGCCTGTAACACCCTGTCCCCAAGCCACCGGCTGCTTGCCGACTTCGAATCCTAGCGCACCGGACCTTGTTTTGAGATAGCCTTCACGAATACTGGCATGCCCGTTTTGTTCTTCATCATAACTAAACCTTGGCGCAACCGAGACAATCGTTTCATTACCGACCCTACCAGAAATTTCCGCACCAAGAATAATATTGCCATTATCACCATAGAGATAACCGTTCCTGCCATGGTTTAGAGGCTGCCACGAAGCCGGTATCTTGTGTGCAGGGCTATTATAGCCGTAACTGCTTTGGTCGCTGTCAGCACTTGCCAATTCTAAACTTACCTGCCTCAGTTTAATATTTTCCGCCCTGCCATTTCCTTGCAATTCAGCAATTTCCGGTGCCAAATCCCGCTCCAGCTCTTGCAAAGTTGCGGCCAAATATTCCGGCATAGGTTTTTGCGCGGCAGCTGCCCTGGCCTCCAGTGTCCATTTCGCCATATCCAGACGACTATAAGGTTTTGCCCCCATCGGCATCGACTGCAAATACCCCATGCCGCTTAATTTTTCAATGTAGACATAACTAGCACTGCTCAACGGCACATTAGCAGTCACCTTGGGCGCCTGTGCATACACCACATTAGCGCCCAGCAAGCAAGCGGCAACTGCCGCATAAATCTTCTTTGCCATCATCTTTCCTCCCTCACTAAACCACTATTCACGAGCTGCCAGGCGATTCAGCTCACCCAGAGAATCCCTAAGGCCAAGCAAAATCAAGGTATCATGAACACGAATGACTTCCTGCGCCTTGGGATTAGAAAGCATTTCTCCATCGCGCTCGATGGCAATAACGATTGTATCGAAACGGGTCTTGATTCCGCTTTCTATCAGACTTTTATCAACCAAAGCAGAGCCTTCCGCAACCTTTACCTGCGCCATATCCAGGTGAAGCTCGTTATTGTAAAAAACATTCTCCATCAAATCCATAATTAAAGGCTTTGTTATCGCATTTGCCATGTGCCTGCCACCCATGACCGCCGGCGAAATAACCGAAGTCGCACCGGCTCGCCGCATTTTCTCAACGGCCTCAGCCTGATCGGCCCGTGCCACGACAAATATCTCCGGATTTAATCCCTTGGCGGTAAGTGTGATATAAACATTTTTGGCATCCCCGGATAACGCTGCAATAACACCTTTGGCTCTCAATACGCCAGCTGAAAGTAAAACTTCATCCTGCGAGGCATCACCATGGATAACAAGAATATTCTCTTTTGCCAGGCGCTCGCAAATCGCCTTGTCACTTTCAATTACAACAAAAGACGTCTTCTCCTGCTGCAGACCGGCAATCGCATTAGAGCCAACCCTGCCCGCTCCGCAAACAATGACATGCTGCTTTAAGTTTGCAATCCTTTTTTCCATTCCGCGCCTCCCCAATAATTCTTTCAGCTGTCCCTCGACAACAAGGCTCACCGCAAGGGTCAAAGTATAAAAAGCCAATCCTACCCCCAAGATAATGATACTAATAGTAAAGTACTTGCCAGCAAGTGTTTGCGGTGTTACGTCACCATAGCCCACCGTGGATACCGTAGTTATGGAAAGATAAAAGGCGTCAACAAAAGAAAGTCCCTCTATCGTCATGTAACCAGCGATTCCAATGAAAATAACGCAGATCAAAAGCACAATGGATAACTTCATGTGCTGCAAAACCATACATAACACCCGCTTCTTTACAAGATAAATGCGGCAAGCAACAAATAGCTTAGCCCTCTGTCATTCCGAGCGTCCCCGCCTGTCATTCCGAGCGCAGTCGAGGAATCTTAAGCGTCATCGATAATTCATGAACATCACGATGTCATTTTAACGTCAAAACATTAAATTTATACCTGTAAGGCCTCGCGTCCGTTATTTTTATAAGGTGCCCATCTGGCATTTGTGCCAGCCTTGCTTCAATGGTATTACGGGATTTTTTTGCAGTATCCATTATTTGCTCAACCGTAGCGCCATCACCGCTAAACAACGAGGCTTGCAAAAGTATATAATAAATGTCGTTAAGCAATTTATCCCCATTACCTGTTTTTTCCAGAAGCTGGTTCAGCTTATTCTTATAGACGCCTAGCCGCTCCATCTTTTTGAGTAGTAATTGCTTCGTTTCTTTAATGGTATCAAAAACAAACATTAGAAAACCATAAATAAATGGCGTTAAATCTCCCCTGTTTAATTCATTATTAGTCTGTTCAAACAGTTTGTAATACTTCTTCAACTGTTTTTTTATGGTAATAGATATTCTTATGCTGATAATACCTCCCAATTCTTTTGCGAGATATTGCGAGGTGATAAACCTTATTAATCTACCGTTGCCGTCATAAAATGGATGTATATAACCGAATAGATAATGAAATATCGCAACTCTTACTAATAAGGGTATATTTTCATCATGAAGTAAATCCAAGGCCTTATTCATAGTAGCAATAATAACCTGCTCCGGATAAAGTCCCTGGTGGATTATTTTATCCGTGCCAGTGCAAACAGATACAGATTCCTCGCGAAAGATGCTGCCGTCAGGAGCATTATCCGGATTATCAGCAATTACTTCCCTCAAAATAAATTCATCATAAAATTGTCTGATGTCTTCACAAGTTGTAAAATCTTTTATATCATCATTCAACAAGCTGGAATATTTATTAACAACGCGCCACATACGAAGGTTTTCGCTGCCAGTCCCCTGTTTATCAAGAGCCAGCTTAATTTCTTTTCT
>JBOFWD010000206.1:0-3407 GCA_051653445.1 Acidaminococcaceae bacterium
AGACTTTTTCCAATTTGTTTTGATCAGTGCTTTCCAAAACCATGAAAATAGCTTGCTTCAAAAGTTTTTCGGCGTATGTCATTTTGAGCACATCCTTCCAGATAATATTTGATGAAGAAATATAAAAAGCACTGAATAAATACAGAATTTTCTTACAAACCTTATCGTGAGTAAATTATAAAATGAAATCTTGAAAAGTGTCAAGTATATAGAAAAGCATATTTGCGTTAAAAAAGCAATAATTGTCAACTGTAAATGAAATTAGCATACACTAATAACTCGAGCCCATCGGCGTAAAATAGCACTTGACGGGTAGCCTTATTGTTGTGCTATGATTTTAAAAACAGCAGCATATTTGATAATATTCATTAGCGGAGTATAATTTATGAAAAAAACGATATTTTTCGCGGCATTAATCTTGGTTTTGATTGCTGGCTGCAGCTTTATGCAAAGACAGCAGCAATTGCCTGCAGAATTTTCACTGCAAACACCAACCGCAAGCCTGGGTGTCAGTCTCAAACCAGCAGGTTCACAAGCTCCCATTGAGGTAGGTAATGCAGATGTTTTTGCTGTAATGCAAAATATTTCAAGAGATAACAAAACAGAAAGAATTATTACTTGGCAGTCTAAGTTGCCGCGTACTGATTCTTTTCTTGAGTATCGTGATCATGGAAAGGCTGCCGGCGTAAAAATTAAAGCAACAAATAATGAATTTCTTACAGATCAAGGTAGGAAATATCAGCATATAGTAAGCGTCAGCGCCTTGCAGGCAAATCGCACTTACGAGTATAGGATTAATGATGGGGCGGATTATACTGCGTGGAAAACATTTCAAACGGATAATGGGATGAATACAAAGGCCCTGATTTTTCCGGATTCCCAAAGTGTAGATTATGGTTTGTGGGCAAAGAACGTAAAGAGTGCCTGGGTAAAGAATCCTGACGCGCAGTTTGTCATTAGCATGGGTGATCTCGTTGACAACGGCGAACAATATTGGCAGTGGGCAAGGTGGTTGGAAGGAGCTGCCGGCATGATAGACAAGATACCTATTGCGCCAATCAGTGGCAATCATGAAGACTATACTCTGAATTGGAAAATGACAGAGCCGCATACATATTTGAACATTTTTACGTTGCCCAAAAATGGCATAGAAGGTTTTGATGAGTATTTCTATTCATATGATTATGGTAACATTCACTTTACTGTTATAGATACACAGCAAGATGAATTGGCTGAACTTAAACCTGATTTATTCGCTAAGGAATTAGCTTGGGCAGAAAAAGATCTTGCTTCCACTAACAAACCATGGAAAGTAGTTTTGATGCATAAACATATTTTTAATTTTCGTGTAGATGGTAGCTTCAATGCTATAGGGAATACGTTCATGCCGCTTTTTGATAAGCACAAAGTGGATGTTGTTTTTACGGGACATATTCATTCATATCGAAGGACCGTGCCGATATACCAAGGGGCAGCTGCAGAAAATGGTACAATTTATATTTCGACAGGAGTTGCCGGAGAGCGTTTAAGGGTTAACAGCCCGATGCAAATTAATCTTGAAGCGGCGACAAATCCACAGCCAAATCTTCCCAACTATCTTGTTTTGCAAACAGCTGCCGGAGAAATGAAAATACAAGCTTTTACCCAAAAAGGGGAGATAATAGATTCTGTGACTTTACGTAAGTAAATATTTTTAGTTGACAAAATATTTACTTACATGGTAGTATAATTAAATCAAAAGGGAGTAGTTTTATATACAAAGTCAACATACTGGCAAGATTTTTTGCCTGGCTTTGTAGCCTATTATGGTAACGAGACTTTTGGCATGGTTGGTATTATTCAAATCATGCCAGAAGTCTTTTTTTTGTTATCTGAAAAGATGGAGAGGATGGATAAAATGTATTTGGATTTTATTACGTTTTTATTTTCTGCAGGGGCTGTAGTATTGGCAGAGATGGGAGACAAAACACAGTTGCTGGCAATGGCTTTTGCCACAAAGTACAAGGCTTCAAAAGTTATGCTGGGTGTATTTATTGCTACTATTTTTAATCATGCGCTTGCCGTTGCAGTAGGTAATTACATTACACGCTTTCAGTCAGCTGAAACCTGGATACAGGGAATAGCATCATTGTCTTTTATATTTTTTGGGCTTTGGACTATTCGAGGTGATAAGCTGGAAGGAGAAGAAAACAGGGTATCCAAATACGGTGCGGTTGCTACTGTTACGATAGCTTTTTTCATTGCTGAAATGGGAGATAAAACGCAACTTGCAACAATCGCGCTGGCAACAAAATTTCCAGAGAGTCCTTTCTGGCTTTTGGTTGGTACAACAACAGGCATGCTGATTGCCGATGCTATCGGTATCGTTGCTGGGATTGTAATGTGCAAGAAAATTCCTGAAAGAACAATCAAATTGGTATCAGCAGCAGCTTTTATTTTGTTTGGTTTTATTGGTAGTTATCAGGTTGCCAGCGAAAAGCTGCAAATGGATACGAGCTCGATTGCTTTAGGTTTAATGTCAATAGCGGTTCTTACGGCTGCTATCGCTTATTATTTAATAAAGCAGAATGCAGAGGCAGCATTACCGCTATGCGATGAGGAATAAAAAACATAAATTTACTGAAATATTAAATAAATCAAGAATAATCTTTTTTAAAAGATTATTCTTATATGGTATAATCGGTACATAAGTACGTTCTGAGGAGGTTTTTATTATGAAATATACCGAGTATAAGGATGCTATAATGGCATCAAAGGCTGATGAATGGATTGCACAGAGACGTCTTGGCACTTGGGTTTTTAAAAATGATCTTATGATAAGTATAGCGACAGAAAGAAAAGGTCTTATGGAAATGGATAAAAATGATTTTTTGGCGCCATACCGAGAAGAGTGGGCAACTAAGTTTGCAGATCCAAGGGCTTATATGCAGCGGTATGTACTCAGATATGGCATAAATGCCGTTGATATTATTACGATGGTTGCACTTGACGGAGGGCGTGCAGTTGTTCCTCTGCCGAAGATGGGCACAATGTTTATAACTCCCTGGCAGGACAAAATAGGCCAGATTATCAGTTATAGCTTGCGTGAATATATTGAATACAGAGATAAAGCAGGTATAACGGTAAGATAATTTTTAATAAGACATCATTGAATGGATAGGTGTATGTTTTGATGGGTTTGCTTATTTATCCTCTAATATTTTAATGCCGCTGGTAGGCTTATTAATAATCTTATTCATGAGTTATGTCGTTGACAAAGATAGCGTCAAAGCAGAATTAACCAATAACGGCGAACTTAACTTAGATATGTTTCTAAAATTCTTCTTTGTTATTACTCGTTATGTTACCCCTGCTTTGTTGATAGTGATTTTTTGAATGCTGTCGGTTTGCTTAAAATATAGTTTTCA
>JBOFWD010000207.1:0-3394 GCA_051653445.1 Acidaminococcaceae bacterium
GAGGTATATATAACATCCGGTTCTCATTTTGAACGCGGTGTTAAAGAGCGCGATAATCAGTATCATTTGATTCTGCTTGCTGAAAATAATGAAGGCTATCAGAATTTGATGAAGCTGGTATCGATAGCTCATTTAGAAGGGTTTTATTACAAACCAAGAATCGATAAGGATATTTTAAGAAAATACAGCAAAGGTATTATAGGATTAAGCGCTTGTATCGCAGGCGAAATACCTTCACATATTATTCGTGGTGAACTTGAAACGGCAGAAAAATGTTTACAGGAATATGTTGAGATTTTTGGGCGTGATAATTTCTTTTTGGAAATACAAAATCATGATATACCTGAAGAAATTACTGCTGAAGCCGAGCTGAAACGCTTAGCTAAAAAGTACGACTTGGGATTAGTGGCAACAAATGACTTACATTACGTAAGGCGGGAAGATGCCGAAGGACAGGATATACTGCTTTGCATTCAAACGGCGGCAACCGTAGATGATCCGATGAGAATGAAATTTGCCAATGATCAGTTTTACCTTAAAAGCAAGCAGGAGATGTTGTCTAAATTTTCTGATGTGCCTGAGGCTATTAGCAATACTCTGAAAATAGCTGAACGCTGTAATGTCGAATTAGAGTTTGGGCACTTATTGCTGCCGGAATTCCCTATACCGGAGGGGAATACAGTAGCGGGATATTTGCGCGAGTTATGCCTGCAAGGTTTGCCTGCAAGATATCCTGAAGCGACGGCTGCAGTAATGCAGCGTTTGGATTTTGAGCTAGAAGTAATTGATAAAATGGGTTATTCAGGTTACTTCCTGATTGTTTGGGACTTTATCAATTTCAGCAGAACCAAGAGGATACCTGTCGGACCGGGACGTGGGTCGGCTGCTGGCAGTATTGTTGCCTATCTTTTGGGAATAACCAGCATTGATCCTTTGCGTTATGATTTATTGTTTGAGCGGTTTTTGAATCCTGAGCGTGTCAGCATGCCGGATATAGACGTTGATCTTTGCTATAACAGAAGAAAAGAAGTTGTTGACTATATTGTCGATAAATATGGTGCAGATCATGTTGCACAGATTATAACATTTGGAACGCTGGCGGCTAAGGCTGCAGTTAAGGATGTAGGACGTGCGTTAAGCATGCCGATTGCAACAGTTAACCAGGTTAACAAGATGATACCTAATGAACTGGGTATCACGATTGAAAAAGCACTGGTCGGCAGTAAAGACCTCCATAACCTTTATAACAGCGATTCCCAAATAAAAAGACTCTTGAATCTGGCACAGAAGGTTGAAGGTTCGCCGCGTCATACATCTACTCATGCAGCAGGTGTCGTCATAGCGCCGAAAACACTTACGGACTTCGTGCCATTGCAGAAGACTGCTGACGAAGAGTATGTAAGTACCCAATATGATAAAGATAAAGTTGAAGGTCTCGGCCTTCTCAAAATGGATTTATTGGGTTTGCGCACTTTGACGGTTATCGATGATGCGCTTGCCTTAATCAAGGAAAGCAAAGGCGTAGATCTGGACATCGAAAATATTGATCTTGCTGATGGCCTAACGTGTGAAATGCTTTGCAGAGGAGAAACCGTTGGCGTTTTTCAGATGGAATCAGCAGGCATGACACAGCTGATGCGTGACCTGGCACCCGAGAGCTTTGATGATCTGATACCGCTCGTGGCGTTGTATAGGCCTGGCCCGCTTGGCACCGGCATGGTTGAAGACTTTGTTGCCGGTCGACATGGAAAGAAAACAGCAAAGCTTTTGCACCCTTTACTCGAGCCGGTACTTAAAGATACTTTTGGTGTAATTTTATATCAGGAACAGGTTATGCAGATAACATCTGTATTAGCAGGCTTCAGTCTTGGACAGGCAGATATTTTGAGGCGTGCCATGGGAAAAAAGAAAGCCAAAGAGCTTGATAGTATGAAAGAAGCTTTTGTGGTCGGGGCTGAAAAGGAGCACGGCATTAAGCGTGCGTTGGCAGAAGAAGTTTTCGCTCTCTTGCAGCATTTTGCCGGTTATGGGTTTAATAAATCGCATTCAGCGGCTTATGCGCTTGTTGCTTATCAAACCGCTTATCTTAAGGCGCATTATCCCGTGGAATTTATGGCAGCAACTTTAAATAGCTATCTTACTAATGCTGAGAAAGTAAGCTGGTATATCAATGCTTGTCGCGAAATGGGAATCCAGGTTTTGCCGCCAGATGTAAATGTCAGTGGAGCAGGTTTCTCTGTTGATGGGCGGTCCATACGTTTTGGTCTTGCCGGAATAAAAAGTGTTGGCGATGCAGCCATTGAAAATATACTTGAAGCGAGAAAAAAAGGCGGAGCATTTGACTCTTTGACAGATTTTTGCCAAAGAGTCAACAGCAACGGGCTTAACAAGCGGGTTGTTGAGTATCTTATCAAATGCGGTGCGATGGATGGCTTCGGTGCCAAACGTTCACAACTGCTGGCCGTTATGGAGCAGGCGCTTGATCTTGCTGCCAGTCGTCAGAAGGATGAAGCATCCGGTCAGATTGGTTTATTTGGAGAAGAAGAATTTGAAAAAATTAATGAGCTGCGAATGCCTGATATACCAGAAATGCCTAAAGAAGAAATTTTATCTCTGGAAAAAGAAATCATTGGTTTCTATGTAACTGGGCATCCATTGGATAAATATCGTCAAATTTTGAAGCAAATGACAGAGATTAAAGCATTGGGTGAAGGTCGTTACCGTGATGGTCAATATGTCAAAGTTGCCGGCATCATAGCAGCTAACAAGATTCGTACGACCAAAGCAGGCGACAGTATGGCGGTATTTATGTTAGAAGATTTCTCCGGCAAAATAGAAGTTGTGGTGTTTCCAAAAACTTTTGCATTTGCAAGCAAGAATATTTATCCGGAAAGCATTGTATTGGTTGAAGGACGCTTGATGCTTGATGAAGAGGAACCACGCATGATGGCTTCACAGGTAACTAAATTGGAGGCAGCTCCAGCTGATGTCAAACTATTTATTGCGGCTTCTCTTGAAAATGCTGAGACGCAAAAAGCCCTGGGGCGCATCTTCACTTCCTATCATGGGCATAATCCCGTCTATCTGCACCTTTTGGGGTCTAAAAAGATTATTCGTGCAGAACAAGCCTTTTGGGTAGATGCCAAAAATTCAGATTTAATTGCTGAATTAAAAAATTTACTTGGCGATAAGGGTGTTGTCATATAGTTATTTGCCATCAGCCTTTTGCTTGCACTTGTTTGTTGCAAATGATAGAATTATACTGTGTTTTGCGTTAAGAATTATACTGAGGTTTGGGGGATACTCTGATGAATATTGTTGTTTGTGTGAAGCAAGTTCCGGATACAGCTGAAGTAAAGATTGATCCGGTAACTAATACTTTGGTGCGTACAGG
>JBOFWD010000208.1:0-3523 GCA_051653445.1 Acidaminococcaceae bacterium
AAAAGAATTCGAAAGAGCCAGCTTGCTTGTAGTTTTTCGACTGCTGCCTTATTGTTGACAGCAGCAGCTGCCGTAACCGAAATAATCACAATTTAAGACGCGCAGACTTCCAACGGCTGAAACTTCATAAAAATGCACAGCAGAGCTTTTAATTCTGCTGTGCATTTTGTTCTCAATTAACAGGCCTATTCCTCGTCTTTTGGTCCCAGTTCATATTTTTTCAAATAGCGATACAAAGTTACGCGGCTTACATCAAGCATGCCAGCGAGTTTACTGATATTACCGCCGGCCGATTTCCAGGCAGCAATAAAAGCTTCCTTGTCGTATTTCCAGGATTTTTCCAAAGCACGATCACCGGGCAGTTTAATGTTATCTGCTTCAATGATACTACCGGGAGTATGGAAGAAAGCTTGCTCGATAACTCCCTGCAATTGTTTGATATTACCTGTCCAGCTGCAGCCAGTCAACAGCTGCAAAGCTCTGGCCGATAAACGTTTCGGCGGCAGACTGTGCTGAGCCGACATTTCAGCAAGGATATGAGTAGCAATAACTTCAATATCCTTGACTCTCTCACGCAGCGGCGGAACACGAATAACCGTATTCAACACCAATTCATATAAATCTTTGGAGAATAACCCTTTATCAGCGAGCCTTTTGAGGTTGGAATCACAAGCTGCAATCACGCGGATATTAAGTTTTTTCCTGACACCAGTTTCCTTATTAACAATGCCGTTTTTCAAGGCATCTGCCAATTTATCGCCCATTTCAACCGGCAGTTTTTCCACTTCGTCGAGGAAAAGCGTGCCACCCAAGGATAATTCCAATTTGCCGGCTGTCGGTTGGTTTTCACTGTCAATTGAACCGAAAAATTCGGCTTCCAGTTCTGACATCGGGCCATTATAACATTTTACTACGATTAGAGGTGCTGCCGCACGCGGGCTTGCCTGGTGGATACCATGGGCCAGCCTTTGCTTTCCTGTTCCTGGTTCACCCTGAATAAGGATATTGTTATCGCTGCGGGCTATACGAGAAGCTTTATGCTGCAGTGCGAGGAACTCGCTGGTTTCACCGACCATGCTGTAAAGGCTGTAACGAGAGCTGTATCCCGTTGCATGAGCAATTGTCGTTTTCAAATCTTCGATCGACATTGTCAGCACTAAGGCACTTTCAACATCATTGCCTGCTTTAACAGGCAAAACAGTCGTAATATCTTCATATGTTCTGTCTTGTGTTATCCAGGTTATTTCACGACGGTGCGTAGGTGACCCTTTCAACGCCTTTTTGATAGGAATATGCTCATAATTAAGGAAAACATCTTCCATCTTTTCTTTGCCTTCCAAACGGCTGGTAGCATTGTTATTGCAATATTTAATCTTCTCATCTTTACCGACCCAGTAAACAGAAACAGGCAGTTCGTTCATGGTCAGCTGATAAATGTTCCAATATTCCAAAAGACGCAGATGTTGCTCAATAGAATATTTCATGGTTAAAAGCAAAGAAAGCAGCATATCATACGGCAGATCGCTCTGGTCAAGGGAGAAGAAAGAAATGATGTAGCGTATCTTGCCGTTTACACAAACAGGAGCGCTGCAGGCATCGCCTGAATGGCTGTCTTTTATCCACATTTCCGGTCCAAACATCAGGAAGGGAACATTATGCTCTCTGGCAACACTGATACTGGAAGTTCCTACATCCTCCTCCAAAACACGCATGCCTTGAATGTCTTCAATTACCCTTTGAAAGAAAGGCAGTGCATAATTTTTTATTACATAACCATCTTCATCAATCAGCAGCATGCTTAAATTATGAACATTAAAGTGCTGTTTGTTCTGTTCATACAAACCATCAACATATCTGACAATAAACTCATGGGCCTTCTGATGCTCGACAATCTCTTCCCTGCTCAGCTTATTGAGCTTCGGCATAGTTTCATGCGGAAGCTGCATGGCAGCACAGCGTTGCCATGATTCAGCTACCCACGGGTGCACGTTAGGATCAACAATGCCTTCCTCCATGAATTTTTTATAGTAGGATGCCAGTTTCTCTTTATTTCTTCTTTCACGAATCATTCTACATTAACCCTCCTCATTTTCCACATTTTCCATCGAAATCATTGCTGTCTATTATTCGACACTTTTTTTATAATTCCTACAAATATTTTGTCAAAATATAATTTTTGTTACATTTACACGGATAAATTACTGGAATATGCTAAAACTCTGCGTGCTCCATAGTAACGGTCACTCCAATATTTTTCTTTCAGGCTGCTGAGTGTCACTCCCCTTGATGAAGCCGTCCAAAATTTATCTTTACCGGCATAAATGCCGACATGCGAAGCACCAGGTTCATAAGTTGTAAAAAAAACCAGATCCCCTTCCTTAAGATCCTTCTTCAACACAAAAATTCCTTCGAGAGCCTGCACATCAGCCGTTCTCGGCAAGCTCGCTTTATGCTGGGCAAAAACATATTGCACATACCCGGAACAATCAAAGGCTTTCGGGGTCGTACCCCCGAATTTATAAGGCACACCTTTGTATTTAGCAGCCGTAGCAATAATCTCTTTGCCAGTGACGCCTCGGATACCTTCCTTTTCAAAAGCTGCGTTAATGACTTTTTGATAAGTCATATCATCAAGTAAACCGGTTACTTTCAACTTATATTTTTTTTGAAAATCTTTCAAAGCCTTCTCGGTCTCTTTGGAAAAACTGCCTGTAATTTCCGTATTGATCCCTATAACATTCAGTTTTTGCTGCGCTACTTTTACCTTCCAGCCCTTATCACCCAGCTTGAGCGGTGCAGAAGCTGCCAAAGCCATCTCTGGTAATAGAAGAATAATCAGCGCAAGGACCGCCGCCATATATAGCTTCTGTTTCATCCATAGCCACCCCCTGACTCAATACCTTGTATTGTTGTAAACGTCCCAATCCTTCCATTTTCCTAGCTCACCGGCCGCCTGTGCAATCTGTGCAAGTAATCTTTCCTTATCCTTCGGCAAAGTACCCGCTAACTGAACATAGTTAGAAATATGATTGCTGCGGAAAAGGCAATGACTTTCCGGCGGTAATTCTACCAAAGAAATTATTTGATGCAATTCCCTCATAATTCCCTGTGGTGCAAGTGGCAAAAATTCGCCTCTTTCATACTGTTCAAGCAACTCGCTTCCCCGATAGAGCATCAAAGTAAGGGCACTCAGCATATTAGGCTTAATTTCGTTAATAGCTCTCGCTGTTTCCCGCGCATGCCTTTCAGAACCCTCTACTCCAGCCAATCCCAGAATAACCATCAGTGAAAGTTTAATGCCGGCTTCTACAACACGCCTACCGGCTTCAATGGCTTCCGGCCCGCTAACGCCTTTGCTGACAGCCTTCAACACAACATCATCGCCGCTTTCCATACCATAGTAGAGCAATTTTAAGCCAGCCTCCTGCAGCTTTTGCAGTTCCTCAACAGATTTACGCAAAATGTCCTGAGGAGCGGCGTAAGAAGATACGCGCTGCAACTTGGGAAAGGTTTCAAAAAGAAC
>JBOFWD010000209.1:0-2050 GCA_051653445.1 Acidaminococcaceae bacterium
TAGAACTAATTCTTGCTATTGCTTCTTTTAGCATCATATCGTGCTCCTATTTTCATTCGATATTCATTGATACTTATATGCAATAAATAAAAAGTGTTATATTTAAAAGTTCTATTCCATCTTCACTTTTGTGCCCTACAAACACATTATCAACCCCGATATATATTTTTATTTTCTCCTACACACTCAAACAACGCTTTAAGCTTTCGACATTTGTTTAATCATTCCTGCTAAAAATTTATTTATTTGATAAACCTGTCCATTTTATCGGCATTTACATAACATGTTCTTGATATTTTTATTTAAAAGATATAAACTAATATTCTATGAACATAGCTAAAGAGGCGCAAACCAATTGGTTTGCGCCTCTTCTTTAATATATTATTTTTAATTATTTATTCATTTGCTGGATAATTTGCATTATCTCTTCTACCGGAAGCACTGTTCCGTACGCGACAACTTTTTCATCGATTACCAGTGCTGGCAGCGCCATCACGCCATATGTCACAACCTTGCTGAAATCATGTACTTTTTCGAATTTAGCATTGCATTTGAGCTTTTTAGCCGCAATCGCCGCATTCTGTAACAGCAAGTCGCATGGTCTGGTCATAGGCCCCAGAACTTTAATCTGCATTACACCTCACCCCTTTATTTTGTTCTACAGCCTCATTATAACAAAATACAAGGGGCACTTTGTGAACTATTTATGACATATTGTCAGACTACTTGAAAAATATAAAATTTCAGATAATAGGTTTCCGGTACATTCCATAGTACGGGATGATCCGGTGATTGCTGACGCACTTCAACTTGGCGCAGCGAAACAGCAGCATCAGCTGCCGCATCATGCAGCATTTTTATAAAAAGGTCTTCTTTCATGAAGTGTGAACAGGAGCAAGTCGCAAGATATCCGCCACGCGGCAGGAGTTTCATGGCTTTCATGTTTATTTCCTTATAGCCACGGATAGCATTAACGACAGTACTGCTTGATTTGGTAAAAGCCGGCGGGTCCAGGATAATAAAATCATAAGCATGTGATTTTTTGTCAGCAAGCTCTGTCAACAAATCAAAAACATTCGCTTGCAATGCCTGTACCTTGCTCTCTAAATCATTCAGCTTTGCGTTGGCAGCTGTCATTGCTACAGCATCCGCGGAAATATCTACAGCCGTTACCGCAACCGCACCGCCGCGAGCGGCATTCAAAGCAAACGCGCCTGTATGCGTAAAACAGTCCAATACATTTTTGCCTTTACTGATACGTGCTATTGCCTGTCTGTTATATTTCTGGTCCAGGAAAAAGCCGGTTTTCTGGCCTTTGGCAAAATCAACGTTGTATTTGATGCCATTCTCGACGATGACGGTTTCTGTTGGACAAGAACCTTCGACAAACCCGTCCAATGGATAAAAGCCTGTATGTTCTTCCATGCCTTCCAGTAGTCTTATCTTAACATCATTGCGTTCATAAAGGGCTTTTACTGCTTCGCCGCTTTCGCGCAAAATTTTGCAGAGCAGTTCGAAAATCATCTTTTTACGCACTTCGATACCTAGGGACAATACCTGTGCGACAAGAATATCACCAAAACGGTCAATAGTCAGTCCCGGGAAGAAGTCTGCTTCACCGAAAATCAAACGGCAGCAATTGAAGTCTTCGCCCATTACCGTGCGCCTGTAGTCAATTGCATAACGCAGGCGTCTTTCAAAAAATGCCTCGTCAAACTTGTCGTTGGCATTAGTGGAAATGATGCGTATGCGAATCTTGGAATTGTCGTTAATAAAACCTGTGCCGATATATTTGCCTTTGCCATTCAGCACGTCAACAAGATCACCGTTTGCATATTCACCTTCAATCTTTACCACTTCGTCCGCAAAAACCCAGGGATGACCATTTCTGGCGCTGCGCTCCGCCTTGGGCGTAACAAAAAATTTTGTATATGTTCTCATTATCTAAAAAACCTCATCTCTGTTTTAAAACTTTCTTTAATGCACAATGAGTATATCACAGTCGGCCGGCAGATATAAACAAAAAAGATGCCAGTCCGGTTGTAATACC
>JBOFWD010000210.1:0-2646 GCA_051653445.1 Acidaminococcaceae bacterium
GAACGGGTGAGTACATCGAACGTGCTTAATTATTAAAACGCTCATTTTTGAGCGTTTTTCTATTTGTAATTGAATATAAGCATTGTTCATTGTCTTTACGTGGCATTGCAAAGGAACCTATGGTATAATTAAGCAGTAAGATTGCAGGTTTTTGCATTTAGCTCAAGGAGGGCCAGCCATGAATGAGGACCATGATATTGAACAAGTCAAAGTAGATGGAAATGTGCCAGATGATATTCCTGAAGAAGTTGGTTCTGTAAAGATTGCTGATGAAGTCATAAGTATAGTTGCCGGGTTGGCTGCGACAGAAGTAGATGGTGTTGCCGGCATGAGCGGGGGCTTGGCTGGTGGCATTGCAGAACTTCTTGGCAAGAAAAACTTTTCCAAAGGCGTCAAAGTAATCGTAAACGGCAAAACTGTTACTGTTGAGATTTATGTTATTATTAAATATGGAATTTGTATACCAGAGGTTGCTATAGAAATTCAGGAAAAGGTAAAAGAAGCCGTAGAAAATATGACTGGATTTGAAGTTGCCGCTGTTGATATCCATGTGCAAGGAATTGCAAAACGGATTGCTAAAGAAATTGAAGAGCAAGAAAATTTTTAAAGTAGTTACAGGAAAGAGGGATTTTAAGTATGGGTATACCGGACAGGATTATTTTAACCTTATACACAATCTTGATGGCTGTAGTAGCTGTCTTTTTAGTTTTATTTGCTTTGCAAATAATTGCGCCTACTACTGTTTATGCTTTTTGCGCAACAATACCGGGAAAATGGGAATATGCTATCGGTGGTGTCGTTCTTTTGTTGGTCAGCCTTCGCTTATTAGTGACCGGTCTTGGTGGTACCGGCGTAAGCACGCTTTCCTTGGGCGACGACAAGGAAGGCAAAATTCATGTCAGCAAGAATGCGGTAGAAGATTATGTATCGGAACTTGCTAATGATATTTATGGTGTTCACAATGCTAAAGCTTCCGCAAAGATGATAGACAATGCTTTGAATTTGCGAATTAATTCTTCTATCGAACCAGCTATTAACATTCCTGATACTACGGATGAAATGAAGCAGGCAATTCGTAAAAGTGTTATGTCAACACTTGGCGTGGAAGTCAAAGAAATAGAAGTGTTTTTCAAACATATCCAAGCAAAAAAATAAATATTTTAATTGAAAAAGAGAGGAGATAGCTTTATGTTTTCTGAAATCTTGCAAAATCTGTGGGAAAATTACAGAGGGCGTCTTGTTGGATCGTTATTTGGCCTTTTTATTGGCGCTATGTTCTTGATTCTGGGATTTTTTCAGACTATCTTCTTGTTGATATGTATAACAGCAGGATATTTGCTCGGCAAACGAATAGACAACAAGGAAGACTTAATGGATGTACTTGATCGGCTTCTGCCGCCAGGGCACCATAGATAATAATAATGAAAGAGGAAAAATATGAGTCGTAGAAATGCACGTGAGCTTGTTTTAAAAAGTTTGTTTCAAATAGATTTTTCGAAAGATACGTCACCTTTGACTGCTTTTGCTGCTGCCAAAGAAGGAGAAATTTCCGAAGATGAGGATGCATATGCACTGGCACTTTTAGATGGCATTCTTACCAACCTGTCTGCGATTGATGCTAAAATAGCTTCTTATGCAATAGATTGGGAAATTAAACGTATGCCTGCGGTCGATCGTAATATTTTGCGCATAGCTATTTATGAAATTTTTCTTTCCAATAATCCTGTTGCTTCCTCTATAGCTATTAATGAAGCTGTGGAAGTAGCAAAAAAGTATGGCACTGAAGATTCGGGTCGTTTTATTAATGGTGTGTTGGGGAAGATGGTTAGGAACCATGAAAGCATTTGATGTCTATTTAGGAATTGACACAAGCTGCTATACTACATCAGTGGCAGTTCTTGACAGGCAGGGGAATTTGGTTGATGAAGCACGCCGTGTTCTGAAAGTTAAGCCAGGAAAACGCGGTTTGGCACAATCTGAAATGGTCTTTCAACACACGCGCAACCTGCCGGAATTAATAGAAAAAACATTTTGCCGGCATGATATGAAGATTATCGGTATTGGCGTTTCCAAACAGCCAAGACCGATAGAAAACTCATATATGCCGGCTTTTTTATCTGGCTATGGAATGGCAAGGTCGTTGGCAGCGATATTGGATGCGGAACTAGTTTCTATAAGTCACCAGGAAAACCATCTTGAAGCAGGAATTTGGTCTGCAGGATTTCCCAGCTCTGCAAAATTTTTAATGTTGCACGCTTCAGGAGGCACAACAGATTTATTATTAGTTGAAACCAAATCGCAAAACAAATTTTTGCTTCGTGAAATTGGCGGCAGTATTGACCTACATGCCGGTCAATACATTGATAGAGTTGGAGTTGCCTTAGGTCTTAAATTCCCTGCCGGTGCTGAATTGGAGAAAATTGCTGAGCAAAGTGAAGAAGCATATTCTTTGCCTGTGGCAGTGAAAGACTTCCAAATTAGCCTTTCGGGGCCGGCAACAGCTGCTTTGCGCGCAATAGACGCAGGCGTTGCTCCAGCTGAAATTGCTTTTGGTGTTGAAAAATCTTTAGCAGAGTCATTTGCCTGCTGTATTGAAAATGCAGCAAGGGAACATCAGATATCAGATGTGATTCTGGTAGGCGGTGT
>JBOFWD010000211.1:0-2979 GCA_051653445.1 Acidaminococcaceae bacterium
AAACTCCTATATGTAGGTAATAAAGACGATAATAAGGTTTTTTCAATAAGCTTTCGAACACCACCTAACGATGATACAGGCGTTGCACACATTCTTGAGCATTCTGTTTTGTGCGGCTCGCGTAAATATAGATTGAAGGAACCATTCGTTGAATTGGTAAAAGGTTCCATGAACACATTTTTAAATGCTATGACTTATCCGGATAAGACAATGTATCCAGTTGCTAGTCGTAATAACAAAGATTTTCAAAATCTTATGGATGTATATCTTGATGCAGTATTTTATCCATTGATATATGAAAATGAATATACGCTTCTGCAAGAAGGTTGGCATTACTCCATAAAGGATAAAAACGAACCATTGAGATATAACGGTGTTGTATACAATGAAATGAAAGGAGTATTTTCTTCGGCAGATGCTCTTTTGGATTATGAATCAATGCGAGCACTATTTCCGGATACTGCTTATCGTTTTGAATCAGGCGGTCACCCCGATTCAATACCTGAGCTTACCCAGGAACAGTTTTTAACTTTTCACAAAACATATTATAGCCCGGAAAATGCCTATATTTATCTTTACGGCGATCTTGATATCCTTAAGACACTGGATTTTCTCGATTGCGAATATTTAAATCATTTCACTAAAAGCGGAGAAGTAAATTCAGCAATAGCAATCCAGAAATCTTTTGCAAAAACAAAAGATATTGAGGCTACTTATCCGATTGGCGAAAATGAAGATATAAAAGGCAAGACTTATCATGAACTGCATGTTGTTGTGGGCACGGCTACGGATATAAAGACGGGAACAGCTCTGCGCCTATTGGAATCCGTACTTTTGGAGACCAATTCTGCTCCGCTTAAGCTAGCTCTTATCGAGGCTGAGATTGGTTCAGACATCTCAGGTTCTTATGCAGGAAGTTATCTGCAACCTATTTTTTCGATAAAAGTTGCTGGATCTGAACCGGAATTACGCGATAAATTTATTAGTGTAACGTATAAAACTCTGCAGGACATTACATTAAAGGGTATCGATAAAGAATTGTTGGAGGCCGCTTTGAATTCACTGGAATTTAAGCTGCGTGAGGCTGATTTTGGCGTATATCCCAAAGGTTTAATTTATGGCATAAGCTGTATGGACAGTTGGTTATATGATGGCAATCCTTTTGAATGTCTAAGGTTCGAAGGGCTATTGCATGAACTTAGAAATGGCATAAAAACAAGATATTATGAGCAACTTATAGAGAATTATATTCTTGATAACACTCACAAAGTTTTAATTACTTTGTGTCCGGAACAAGGCAAAGAGGAACGTGAACATCGCAAGGATATAGATGCATTAACAAAAATCAAATCCGAATTAAAAGCAGAAAAAGTTCAAGAATTAATTGAACAAACTAAAATACTGCAGGCAAAACAGATTGCGCCTGATGAAGCTGTCGCTATGGAAGCGATACCTGTCTTAGAGAGAACCGATTTGCGTCAACAGGTTGACCCAATACCAGCAGAGCGGAACCAAAAAGGTGATTCTACACAACTCTATTTAGGGGGACAGACTAATAAAATTGCCTATTTAAACTGGTATTTTGATCTTTCCGGTATTAGCAAAGAACTTTTGCCTTATGCCTATCTATTAAGTGATATTCTTGGAAAGGTAGATACAAAAGATTACACATATCAGTCTTTGGCTACAGCAACTAATAAATATACAGGTGGTGTAGGTTTCCAATTATCAGCTTATTCAAAACAAAATATGACTGACGAATATTCAATTTGTTTTGCCGTTCAAGCAAAAGTCCTTATCGATAAAATTGATAAACTGTTTGATATTTTACGCAATGTTGCTTTAACCAGTAAGTTTGATAATCGTAAAAGAATATGGGAGATTATCAACGAAATTAACACTGATTGGGATAGCCAGTTCTTTAATAGGGGTCAAAGCATAGCTTGCACGAGATTATGTTCTTATTTTTCGCTTGCTTCGCGTGTTAATGAACAAGACTATCTTAGCTATTACTATTTCATTAAAAAGCTTGTAGCGAATTTTGATCAAGAGTTTCCTCAAATGCAGGAAAAATTCAGAAAACTATTAGGGGTATTTTTCCATAGCAGCAAATCGCTTTTTGCCTATTCATGTGAAGAAGACGTTAGAAATAAGGTATTATTGCCTGCTGATGAATTTATGTCATTATTGCCAAAATCAGACTATGCAGGGAAAAAACCTGAAACGATTCCTTTAAAGCAAATTAATGAAGGTATTGCAACAAGCGGCAAAGTACAATATGTTGCAGCTGGAGGCAGCTATAGAAAATTCGGCTATGATTACACAGGTGCGATGAAAGTTTTAGAGACTATACTGCGATATGATTATTTGTGGAATAGGGTGCGCGTACAAGGCGGTGCCTATGGTGCGAACGCTAGGTTTGATCGTAACGGGATAGTATATTTTTCTTCATATCGTGATCCAAATTTAGAAAAAACATTACAAGTATATCGCAATTTACCAAAATATTTGGCCGAATTTTCTGCAACGGAAAGAGAATTGACAAAATATGTTATTGGTACCGTTAGTGGTATGGATACGCCTCTAACTAATTCTATGCTGCTTGAAAGAGCTTGTGTAATGTCGTTAAAAGAAATTTCTGACGATATGCGTCAAAAAGAACGTCAGGAAGTTATAGAAGTTACAAATGAGGACATTAAACAATTGGCAAAATTAGTTGAAGACGTGCTAAAAGAAAATTATCGTTGTGCTGTTGGTAGTAAAGCGACACTTGATAGAAGCAAAGACATTTTCACGGAAATTATTTACATATAATAAAAAAGTCCTTTCAGACGCAACAGAAGTAGTGGTATAAGCTTGTACTTCTGTTGCTAGAATGAAGGGACTTATTCATCTGTCTGAAAATTTTTAAAACATTGTTGCGATAATAATTAATTGACTTTTTATCAATTTATCTTTAAACTCTATATGTAAGTAAAA
>JBOFWD010000212.1:0-3407 GCA_051653445.1 Acidaminococcaceae bacterium
GTAAATGGGCAATTGCTGGTTGTATCTCAATTTACTTTGTATGCTGACTGCCGTAAAGGTCGCAGGCCTTCTTTTGAAAAAGCGGCTTCACCAGAGAAAGCTAAAGTTTATTATGAAAAATTTATTGAATTGGCAAAAAAAGAGGGCTTTGAGACTAAAACCGGTCAATTTCAGGCTCATATGTCAGTTATGCTTTATAATGATGGCCCAGTAACTATTATGCTGGATAGTAAAAAGTTATTTTAATCTATGGAGGATTTTGATGAAAATTATTGCGATGGAAGTAGGAGTAATAGGAACTAATTGTTATCTGGTTATAAATGAAGAACAAAAAACAGGTGTTATAATTGATCCAGGCGGAGACGCCGACCAAATTCTGGAAAAAATAAATCAAAAAGGAATTAGCGTGGAAGCTATATTTTTAACTCATGGACACAGCGATCACATAATGGCTGTTGATGAAGTAAGGGCGGCTACGGGTGCAAAAGTATATATAGCAGAAGCTGATGCTGATATGCTTACTAAAGCAAATAGCAACCTCTCTGTTTATATGGGGGCAGCGCGTGAATTCCGGGCGGCAGATGTATTATTTGCCGATGGACAAACAATTAAGGCCGCTGGATTAAACTTTAAGGTCATAGCTACTCCGGGCCATACAAAGGGTGGAATTTGCCTGGTTTGTGAGGATACTATTTTTTGCGGAGACACTATTTTTTCAGAATCAATTGGCAGAACAGATTTGCCGGGGGGTTCTTATTCACAAATATTAGACTCCATTAAAAATAAAATTTTAGTTTTGCCTGATGAAATGAAGTTATTGCCGGGACATGGCCCTGCGACTACTGTAGGGTGGGAGAGACGCAGAAATCCATTTCTGCAATAATGAAGATGAAGCGTTTAGTTGATAATTTTAAGAATAATACTGTGATTAAAATTGCCTGTGCATTTGCTGCTTTTTTCGTTTTTTATCATATTGCGGCATTTTTATTTCCTATAATGCTTGCCGTTGCATTGGCTTTTGTGCTGCATCCTGTTGCCAAGCTATTCGAGAAAATTCCTGTAGGACCAGGCAAGAAAAGATTGCCACAGGCCATAGCCATTCTTTTGTCTTTTGTTGCAATGACAGGTTTTTTTTATCTGATAGCAAAATTAATTGTTTTGCCGCTTTTTGGTGAAGTCAATCAGTTTTTAAAGGAATTACCGGAGTATATGCAAAAAGTTGATTCCACAAATCTTGATTGGCTTGGCTTAGACCAACAAACGAGATCAGAACTGCCATCTAATTTACTGTCCCTGATTGACAGCCTTTTGGCTTGGGCGATGAGCTACATTCTGGAAATGATGAAGTCATTGGTTAAATCGACTTTTGAGATGGCTATTTTGTTTGTTGGGCTTATAGTAGTTCCTTTTCTTGCGTTTTATTTTTTAAAGGATTGGCGAGAGCTAAGAAAATTATTTATTGATGTTTTTTCTTATGGGGCACAGACTAGAGTAGCTGCTATACTGGACGAACTTGGTGATGTTCTCAGTTCTTACGTCAGGGGTATGTTTAAACTTTCTTTGATTGTTGGCATCTCAATTACTGCTGGCGTTTATCTGCTGGGTATTGATTATCCGCTGATTTTGGGTTTTTTAGCAATGATGGCTGAATTCATACCGGTAGTGGGCCCAGTTGTTATTGCTGTACCGGCAGTTTTTCTTGCTTATGCTGATTCACCTGTTTTAGCTTTGAAAATAGCCGTGTTTTACTTTGTGTTTTATCAAATGGATGCGCACTATTTAATGCCGAGAATTATGGGCAAATCTATTCAATTGCATCCTGTGCTTCTTATACTAAGCCTTTTGATAGGGGCTAAACTATTTGGAATTTTGGGCTTGCTTTTTGCTGTTCCTGTAGCGGCAGTTTGTAAAGTGCTTTATAAAAATCTTTGGCATTCGAATGAAGACAAGAAGGTAGAAGAATAGGTGGAAAAATTTAAAAAAGTACAAGTCAACACGAGAAATTTACCTTTTGATCTTGAGAAGACAATATCTGATTTTTTAATTATTCTTGGTTTTACGGTTGCCAAGGACAAGAAGGACGATGTGGTAGGGGAGCTTTATCTGAGGACAGAGCCTTTAGATAAAGCTTTTTCGATTTGTTTTGCTGATTTTGTCAGTAAAGAAGGAATTCGTTATTCCTTTGGATTTGAAGTGGAAATAAATGCCGAACGAGGAGAATGGGCTCGTTGTTTAAAAATAGGTATATTTTCAGTATTAAAACAGGTATTTGAAGTGAAAATTCCCTCTTGGGGAATATTGACAGGCGTCAGACCAGGAAAGTTAGCCAGTAAACTACTGTTGTCTGGTAAAGACCCAGAGGATATTTTGCTCAAAGATTATTTATTAGGAGCCGGCAATGCTAAACTTATAGCCGATATTGCAAAAAAACAAAATAATATTTTATCCAGGAATTTTAAGGATATTGCTGTGTATATTGGGATACCATACTGCCCGTCGCGATGCCTATACTGTTCTTTTCCTGCAGGAATTATGCCGGCAGATGAGGAATTCCAGCAAAACTTTTGTAACAGCGTTGAAGAAGATATACGGGCTGTGGTACAATTAATAAGTATGTATGGTTTGCGCATCAAGTCGCTTTATATTGGCGGTGGTACGCCTACCAGTCTGAAGGATGTTTTTTTTCGAAGACTACTTAAAACTATCAGTAATAATTTTTCTGTTGATTTGATAGATGAATTTACTGTGGAAGCCGGCAGACCAGATTGCTTAAGTGAAGATAAACTGCTTGCTATGAAAGAAGCCGGCGTCAATAGGATTAGTATAAATCCGCAGACTATGCACGACAGGACTTTGCTTACTATTGGCAGACAGCATACTGTTGAACAGGTTTATGATGCTTTTAATATTATCCGCAAACACAAAATCAAAGTAGTTAACATGGATTTGATTGTTGGTTTGCCGCAGGAGAGTGTCCTGGATATTAAGTATTCTTTGGACAAGATGCTTGATTTTTTCCCTGAAAATCTTACTGTTCATACACTTGCTTTAAAAAAAACATCGCCTCTTTTTCAGCAGTATAAAGATTATAAATTTATTTCAGCGGTCGAAGCAGGTGAGGTATTCGACTATGCAGCGGTAATTGCTGAAAAACTTGGCATGGGTGCTTACTATTTATATCGTCAGCATTATATGCTTGGCAATCTTGCCAATATTGGCTATGCTAAGCCGGGAACAGAAGGAATTTATAATATGCAAATGATGGAAGAACTTGATACTGTAATAGGTATCGGCCCATCGTCCGCGACAAAAGTGCCTGCTTTTGATGGCCACCATTTGTATAAGTTCCATATGCCAAAGAATTTTTATGATTATAAAATTAACGCAAAGCAATTGTTTGCAAGAAG
>JBOFWD010000213.1:0-2661 GCA_051653445.1 Acidaminococcaceae bacterium
ATATGCGCAGCGAATCGTTGGTTCGTCAAGCATTCCTCTGACACATTCTTCCAAGGGATAGCTTTTATCGACAATCAGTTTATACTTTTTTAAAGAAGCATATTCACGCAAAGTATTTAATCTGCGTTTGAATTCTTTATAAGGATGAATGTTGGGATTAAAATAAAACATACTAAAAGCATGGCCTTCTGCTGTTAATCTCATTGTAGGATAAATGGAGCAAGGGCCACAGCATGTGTGCAATAATATTTTCATTTTTATTACTCCTTGACAGGTACCGGCAGATTTAAATATCTATACGTTTCATTTGTTGCCATTCTGCCTCTAGGGGTTCGCTGCAACAAACCTAATTGCATAAGATATGGCTCATAGACATCCTCAATCGTGTCAGTTTCCTCACTTATAGCAGCAGCAATTGTTTCTATACCAACCGGACCACCGCCAAAAGTTTTAACAATTGTTTCCAAAATCCTTCTATCACTACGATCCAAGCCTAGATTGTCTACTTCAAGCCTGCCGAGAGCTTCTTCAGCTATTTCTCTGGTTATCTCCACACTGCCAAATACTTGGGCAAAGTCTCGGACTCTTTTAAGCAATCGATTGGCAACACGTGGAGTTCCTCTCGAACGCCTTGCAATCTCATTTGCGCCTTTCTGATCAATATTTACACCTAAAATTTCGGCCGCTCTGGTGATGATTAATTCTAACTCATGAGCGTGGTAAAACTCAAGCCGACAAAGTACACCAAAACGATCACGCAGAGGAGCAGCAATCGCACCTGCCCGGGTCGTGGCACCTATCAGTGTGAATCGAGGCAAATCCAAGCGAACCGATCGCGCACTTGGTCCTTTGCCAATTATGATATCCAGGGCAAAATCTTCCATAGCAGAATAAAGAACTTCTTCAACTGTTTTCGAAAGACGATGTATCTCATCAATGAACAGAACATCATTATCGCCTAGATTGGTCAAGATTGCGGCCAAGTCTCCCTGTCTTTCGATAGCCGGCCCAGAAGTTATCCTTATATTAACGTTTAATTCATTGGCAATAATATTTGCTAATGTAGTTTTTCCCAATCCCGGCGGTCCAAACAAAAGAACATGATCAAGGGCCTCTTTACGTTCAGCTGCTGCCTTAATAAAAACAGACATGTTCTTTTTGACCTGTTCCTGGCCTATGTATTCTGATAATTGCCGCGGTCGCAGGCTATATTGCCATACATCAGCTAATTGCTCCTGTCCCATAATTACTCTGTCTTTTTGATTCATTATTTCCTCCCGGCCAGATTTCGCAAAGCCTGTCGAATAATATTTTCAGTAGTCAATTCACTGCAATTAGGTATTGCCTTTACTATTGGATAAATCTCTGTGTTATTATAACCCAAAGCCCTCAGCGCTTCAATTGCTTCGCTTGTATTGTTGTCTGCAGCAGCAGTGCCAACAATGTTTTCAACTTTTCCGTTTTCTTCCAAGCTTTCAACTTTGTCCTTGAGCTCCAAAATTAATCTTTCAGCCATTTTTTTACCTATTCCCGGTAGACCTGTAAGAACTTTAAGATCCCTGTTCTGTATTGCCAAATAAAAAGTTTCAGGCTTCGCTGCCGAAAGAACACCCAATGCCACTTTTGGTCCAACACCGCTTACAGCTGTAAGCTGCAAAAACAGTTGATAATACTCCTGTGTCAAAAAGCCATACAATAATATAGCGTCCTCACGAACCGCCATATAGGTAAAAACATGTATTTCCTGTCCGGCTTTTATCTGAGACAAACTTATTGCGGGCATAAAAACCCTATAGCCAATTCCGTTATTTTCAAGAAGGCAATAATCTGCAGCCAAAAAAGATACGCAACCTTTAATAGAACCAATCATTTTCTCAGCTCCTGTCTTACTCTTGTTGTAGATGAATGAAGTCCGCAAATTGCCACTGCTAAGGCATCTGCCACATCATCCGGCTTTGGTTTAGTTCGTATATTCAGCAATTTCTGCACCATAAATGTTACTTGTTCTTTATCTGCACCACCATAACCAACTACAGCCTGTTTTATTTGAATCGGCGTATATTCAACAATCGGAATGTTTTTGTTAGCAGCGGTAAGTAAAATAACGCCACGCGCTTGACCAACACTTATTGCAGTGGTTACATTACGATTGAAGAACAATTGCTCTACGGACATAATGTCAGGCTGATATTCATCCAAAAGAGTAGACAACTCTTCATATATTATTTTTAACCTTAGTTCTGGTTTAACATCTTTATCTGTAAAAATAGCTCCATATTTGATTGGGGTTAAGCGGTTGCCCTCTAACCTAACAACTCCATAACCGCATATGGCTGTTCCCGGGTCTATACCGATGGCTAGCATTTTTGCCTCTCTTTCTTAGAAAAAAAAGCAGGCATAAGCCTGCTTTTACTATTCTTCATCCGGTAAATCCGCATTTGTGAAAACATCCTGGACGTCGTCTAAGTCTTCCAATGCATCTATAAGTCTTTGTACTTTCGCAGCATCATCAAGACTAAGTTCAGCCATTGTATCCGGAATCATAGAAATCTCAGACATCATTACAGCGACATTATTGTCAGCTAATGCTTTTTCAACAGCTTCAAAATCTGCAGGCTCAGTGGTTATTTCAAAAGTACCGTCTTCTGATTTAATATCTTC
>JBOFWD010000214.1:0-2682 GCA_051653445.1 Acidaminococcaceae bacterium
CTTAAATCCGTTTTTAGCATCGGACTTTGCAATATTGCCAGCATCTTATCCCAATCAATATACTTTGCAAACAAATCCCGGCGTAGCTGTTGTGCAATCGGTATGAATGAGTCTACATTATCAGCTAACGTGTTACGAATATATGTGGAGGCGGCAATATCATCTTTGGGCGAAATACCGGAAAAAGCCGCCGGTAATATACCGGAAAAAGCTTTGCTGTATAGGTAGCGCTCCTGACCATGTTTGAAAAACCAATGCCGGGGTATGGACATCGCAAAGTCTACCACCCGATAATCCAGAAAAGGATATAGATGTTGTACATTGTAGTGGGTACCTAGCCAGGCTGTGATTTCTGTGCGAGACTGAATGCCGCCTGATTCAAGATTTTTCACCGGATTGATTTTAAAATACAAAATATCTTTGGGACAACGCTTTTTCAACTTTGCTGCAAACTCCTGATTTACAATGTCCGGAACGCCTTGATTCGGATTTCCAAAGTAATTGTAGGGGCTGAATAAAGGAAACACAACATTGGCAATAATTTTTTTGCACAGCCGCCACGATGATCCCTGGGCTGACAATTGTGCTTCTTGCCAAAAGTGCCGCCAATAACCGTTGACAAAGAGCGCATGCAGATTGCTGCGATGGCTGATGGCCTCATCTCCGCCCCAGCCCGTCAAAATAAGTTTGACACCTTGATCAGCAAAATACTGATATTCATGCAGAAAAGCCCTGCCATTATTACCTGCCGGCAATAGTTCATCAAATTTTTTAGCTATCGGTATACCCGGGTCATAATACTTGCAAGTCAGCCCTTCCTGCTGACAAACTAAATTAATTCGCTCACGGGCATCATCCTGCTGTTTTTCCAGTATTTCATATGGCACTAACCAAGATGCTACTGACAAGGGTTTATTTTCTTTCCGCAATTCCCTGTTTGCCATAACGGTAATCACCGAAGAATCCAACCCACCGCTCAATTCGGTCCCTAGCTTCGGTCGGTTGGCAACCCGGATTTTAATCGCATCAGCAACAAGCTCATACATCGCCTGAGCATAATCGGCTTCTGTTGCAAGAAACAGCTTTTTTTTGCCTGGGCTCCAGTATCGGTGTTTCACTACCCCCTGAATATCAACTCTCATTATATGAGCCTGAGGCAACCGTTTAATCTGTGCAAAAAAAGTAGCTTCAGCATCAATATGATAGGTATTAGTTATAGCAGCATATAACTGTACCTCATCTAGCTGCCTGTCAACAAATGGCAGGGAAAGTAAAGCGCGAAAATCCGTAGCAAAAGCAAAACTAATGCCATTATAAAAATAATACAACGGACGTACACCCAAATGATCTCGGAAAATTAGCAGTTGCTTACTGTGCTTTTCCCAGATTGCAAATGCAAAATCACCGTTAATATACAGTGGGCACTTTGTGCCCCATTTTTTATATGCTGCCAACAGCAAGTCCTGAGTAGCAATCTGCTTATTATCTGTCAACTGTGCGATTAATTCCGTGCGATTATAAATTTGGGCATCGCCGACAAGCACCATCTCTTTATCCTCATACACCGGAACATCTGCCGGAGACTGGCTGATTGCGGCATTTAGACAACAACCTAAACCAATGTTATGATCAATCATAGTCGATGAATTATCCAGCCCGTAAAGTCTAAGCTTTTTTTGTAGTTGTTCCAAATTCTGTTCATCTACCGGTTCACTGTTTAAGTGCCAAATGCCAAATATCGCACTCATTGGATGGATATCAATCCTTCTGTTTGGATCTGGTTAAGAAAGGTTAATACATCCTCTTGACATCGCTGATGTGACACCGCATATTTTTCCACCAGCTGCTCAATCACATCTTTTACAGCAATCGGCTGTTCCAGTAATCCCCAAATAACCCCGCCTGTTTTCCCAAGATTGTAATACTTGCCTGTTGCAATACTCAACATTACAGTTTCGCCATCCATATCAGCTGCCACCATTTCTTTTTTTCTTGCAACGACCGAATTTAATTTTATTTCTGTCATAACCATTCTCCTCTCTTTGACCGTTAATACACACTCTGTCCCATCTCATCTAAATAACCAAATTTGCGCATCGTTACGCTGTGATCAGCCAACAATTTTTCAACTTGCTTATCTGTCAGATGATTACGCCAATCGCCAACCTGTCCTGTGCGAAAAAAAGCAGCTGTTTTGGAAGGTCGCTCTTTAAATCCCTGCAATTTTTCTTCCGCTTTTAGTTTTTTAAAATCAGATAAACTGATTGCTTCTTCAATTTGTTTTTTTGAACATTCAAGCCCAATAAATCGAACGGCATTTGTGAAAGTTTCAACCGGTCTTATTTTCATATCTTCATACCTTATCAGATGAACCGGCAATTCTTTGGCCTGCACCCAGCTTTCTACATGCTGACTCCAGGTTAGTAATTGCTGGCGAAATTGCTGCTGCAAGCATTTGTTTCCTTGACAAAACGCATAGTTTTCATCGCCCATATACTTTACAATGTTTTCCGGTTCTTTTGACAAGTGGTTGGCAAAAGAAACCGCAACATCCAAGGGGTTGCGCAGGATATAGATTGCCTTGGCATTTACCGTTCCAAGCAGCGGTGAACCATTTTCCAAATAGGTGTAAGCATCATGCACTTTAATAAACAGCTGTTTTGAGGCAGTCTGAGATAAATG
>JBOFWD010000215.1:0-2804 GCA_051653445.1 Acidaminococcaceae bacterium
TTTTTCTATTATATGCCCTTTGTGCATGTTAAGTTGTTCTTTAATACCTACCGATGCCGGAATATGTTGATAACCTGCACCTATGTCACCACAAAAACTACATCCATCCAAACCGCAATTTCCATCACGGTTCGGGCATGTTACAGGAATACTTATTGGCAGCTTATATACTTTTACGCCGTATTTGTTTTTAAGAAAATCTGAATAGTTATTATATCTGCTCGTCATAAAAATCCTTTCCTTCTATCTCTAAATAGCGCACTGGTGAACCGGTAAAATCAGCCAACACGATCAAATCGCATTTATTTCCTTTTTGCGGATGCCAACTAAAGCGTTCAATAGGCAAATATTTACGTACTTTCCGCCACGTTGAAAAATCATATGTTGGCAGATATTTTTTTATCATATTTTCATTTCGCCAAAATTTCAAAACATTTTCTTTGATTCCATCACTATGCCACTTAAAATTATCAGGCTGCCAGCCTGGCTGGTTTAAAAACACGTCAAATCTCAAAATTTCATTCAATTTCTCTGCCTCATTTGGTCTTTTCTCGCTGCAGAACAATTTTAAAAGCAAGGTTACATTTCTGATATTATGACCTTCAGGATAAAGTCCTTTACTATCCCACCAAATGCTAAGTTCCTCGTAAAAAGCATATGCATCGGATTTATAATATTCTTTAATTATATGCTCTAAGAAATAATTAAATTTACCAGTATTGTACGTATGTTCGAAAACATCTTCCAATACTTTCAAAAAACGCATCTCTTTATATGAAACATACTTTGTTTGCAAAACTTCATAAGGAACATCATCCATATAAATAATATCGTGTTCGCCGGCTTCCTTTGACATTAAAGAACCTTTTAATACTTTCAAAAATCCGAGTTGCAACATGTGTGGACGCAAAGCATAAACATCATTAAAAGATTTTTTAAAACTGCTTATGTCTTCATAGGGAAGGCCTGCAATAAGGTCAAGGTGCAGGTATATATTAGCAAAAGACATAATTTCTCTAACATTTTTCATCAAAGCTTGCCAGTCATCTTTTCTGCCTATCGCCTTCAGCGTGTCTTGATTAGTGGTTTGCACTCCAATTTCAAACTGAAATCTGCCTTTAGGCACTGTCTTAAGAAAGCTGAGGACATTTTCCGAAAGCAAATCTGCCTTAATTTCAAAATGGAAACAAGTTTTTGTTTCTTGCCCGGCAAGGTGCTGCATAATCGGCAAATAATAATCTTCTCCCAAATTATAGGTACGATCGACAAACTTGACTAACGGGACTTCTGCCGCAATAAATACGTCCAGTTCTTTTAAAACCTTATCAAGTGGTTTTCTTCTTATATAATGTGAAATTCCTGACAAACAATATGAGCAGCTGAAAGGACACCCACGCGTGGATTCATAATAAGCAATTTTATGGAGCTCTTTAAAAGCCTTCATGTCATTATAAGGGAACGGTAAGACAGCTAAGTCTTCAACCACTGCCAAATTACCTGCATTTTGAATAAAACCATTGTCATCAATCCAGGCAATACTTTTAGAAATAATTTTCCCTCCATTTTCCAACTCATTCAAAAATGAAGCAAAGACTTCTTCTCCTTCACCTTGCACAATAAAATCAGCATGCGGACACTCAGAAAAAGCAGTCTCAGCAGTAAAAGAAACCTCCGGTCCGCCAAGTACTATTATGCAGCCTGGCAAAACTTTGCGCACTAAACTTGCTAAAGAATAGACGTAATTCTTATTCCAAATATGAACATCAATTCCTAGGATATCCGGCTCAGAAGAACTGATTTCAGCCAGAGCTGCAAGTAATGGCGTCTGTATCGTCTGTTCACAAAAATCTATATTAAATCCTTTTTGCTTACAGTAATAGCTTACTGACCTGATACCTAAAGATGAATGTATATACTTACTGTTAACAGCAACTAATAGTGTCTTCATTGTTCCATCCTTTCAATATAAAGAACATTCTCTGTGTTATAATGATATTATTGTCAAGTAAATTTTGCAAGGAGCGATAGAGGCATGGATAAAACCACAACAATACCAAAACATGGAAACGAAGTATTAAGATGCGACATTAAGTCAATCCACAAATGGCGTATAGAAGATATTTTTGCAAATCTCACTGAATGGGAAGATAACTGCAAAACATTCCAAGTCAGATTAAATGACCTGGCTTCTTATCGGGGAAACCTGCATAATCCCGAAAAATTATTGGATTGTCTAATTTTGCGTGATGAATTATCACAAAACATTGAAAAAATATACGCCTACGCACGACTGCAACGAGATACCGATAATGGCGACCAAAACTTTCAGGAGCTTGTCGGCATTGCTGAAAATATCACAGCAGATTACTATAACGCTGCATCCTTCATTGAACCGGAAATTTTGCTTCAAAAAAATCTTTCGTACCCTGCTCTGGAAAAAGTCTCCCCATCGTTTCAACCTTATAAACATTATCTTGAAGATTTGCTACGGAAAGCCTCTCATGTCTTGCCGGCACGAGAAGAAGAAATACTGTCAAAAAGCAGACTATCAACAAGCGCTGCTGAAAACATCTTCAGGATTTTAACGGGGGCCGATATCACCTTTACACCTGCAGCCGACAGCGAAGGCAAAACACATGCTGTTAGTGAAGGAAGTTATCTTTTAAACATGACTTCACGTGACCGTACATTGCGCGAAAACACCTTCAAGTCACTGATGGGTACTTATAGTCAATATCGCAACACATTAGCAGCTTCGCTTGCCGGCAACTGCCGCAGCACTAATTTTTATGCAACAATCCACA
>JBOFWD010000216.1:0-10565 GCA_051653445.1 Acidaminococcaceae bacterium
TAGGCATCATTCGTCAGGAAGAACACACCAGGCAAGCTGAGGAAAGCTGAAATAAAGCCCATGTGCGGCCCCATGCTGGCCGGAATAGAATTCACGATAACCTGTGCCATGACCTCTATCATCTTTGTTCCCGACATAATACCGGTAAAGATGCCGGCGGCAAAAACCATGCCCACAACCGGTATCGCATTTGAACCTGAAGAAATCAATCTGGCAGACTGTTCCTTGCTCCTTGGATAATTAACCATCAAAGCAAGCGCAGTGCCAACCATGAAAATAATTGCCGAAGGCATAACGTTGGCAATAAGACTTACAAACAATACTACCGTCAAAATCAAATTAAACCAGATCAGCTTAGGACGAGCCATGGCTTTCTCTTCTTCCGTAATGCCTGCTTCGTATTGAGCCAGAATCTGAGCTTCATCAAGAGCAACTGTACCGATGCGTGCTCTTTCCTTCTTACCAAGGTAGTAAGAGAACAACCAGATATACAAACCGCCGACAACCATTCCCGGAATCATTGGTGTGAAAACTTCACCCAGCTCCAGATGCAAGGCAGCAAGTACACGCGCTGTAGGGCCGCCCCAAGGAATTATATTCATAACCGAGTTACAAAGAATAACAATGGTAGGCAAAATAACCGGCTTGATACCAACCTTGCGATGAATAGTATAAAGAGCCGCAGTTGTAATTAAATAAGTCGTTGAGCCATCGCCGTCAAAAGAAACAGCGGTTGCCAAAACGGCCGTACCTACGCAGATTTTCAACGGATCTCCTTTGACCCAGACCAAGACCTTTTTTACCAGTGGTGAAAACAAACCTGCTTCAAGCATTAAACTAAAATAAATAATAGCGAAAAAAAGCATAACGCCGGTAGGCGCAACCTGTTTAACCCCAGCCATAGCCATTTTGCCAATAGAAGGAGCAAAACCCAGCCCTATGGCAAACAAAATTGGAACAATCATTAGTGCAAGCATTGGTGCTAATCTTTTTGTCATAATCAAAATCATAAACACGATGATCATTAGGAAACCCGCAACTGCCAACATGATAAAACCTCCCAATATTATGTAGATTATATATGCTAATAGGCCGGACACTACTCAAAAAAACATCCTGCATAAAGCATATGCTTTCTTAACAACTAACGCCTCTCTTAGATTGGTTTACGCACTAAGTCAATAATCGAACCGTCACGATACTCAACAACGGCTACAACATCTTTGTCCTCATAGCTTACTTCAACATCTTTTGGTTTACCTACAAGCTCATAAGCCATCGCCTGCAACTCCTGTATAGTATACAGCGGCAAATTGCTGTTCTTCAATTTTTCCAAAAGATCTTTTCGTTTTGGATTAATAGCTATGCCACGCTCAGTTACTATAATATCAATACTTTCTCCAGGAGTAATAACTGTTTGCACCCTATCGCGAATCATAGGCAAACGACCGCGAATCAGAGGTACTACAATGACAGCCAACTGAGCGCCGGCGGCAGTGTCTGAATGTCCGCCCGAAGCACCCATCAGCACACCGTTAGAATCAGTCATGCAATTTGCATTGAAATCAAGGTCTACTTCCGTTGCACTCAAAAAAACTACATCAAGCTGGTTGACAATGCAATCCGTCCAGGGATTAGCGTAAAAAGATGCCGTCATTTCGACGTGACGCGGGTTTTCCGCTAAAGAAGCTGCCGCCGTAGTATCAAAGGTCTGCGTATCATAAAAAATTTCGAACAAACCTTCCTTCAGCATTTCCGTGAAGATGCCCGTAGCACCGCCGATTCCGAAACCGCCCTTGATCCCGCGAGCAAGCATTTTCTCCCGCATGAACTGAGCAACCGCGAGTGATGCCCCGCCACCACCAAGCTGCAATGAATAACCATCGCGCAGGTAGCCTGCTTCATCAACGATTTCCGCCGCAAGCTTGGCAATTTTCAGCTGAAGAGGATTTTTCGTTATGCGAATCGCACCTGACGCAATTCCAGCCGGGTCGCCGATACTCTCCACTTCAACAACATAGTCAACATCTGTCTGCGGTATGCTGTAAGGATAAAGAAAACTATCACGCAGGAGATTGTCCGTAATAATAACCGTCTGGTCAGCGTGATGGGCATCAACCATTGCGTAACCAATAGCTCCGCAGGCCGATTTTCCTTTGGAACCGCTCGCATTGCCAAAACGATCGCAAATAGGTGCTCCCATAAAAGCAACATCTATATGAGCCTCGCCGGCTTCAATAGCACGGGCCCTGCCGCCATGAGAGCGTATGACAACGGGTCTTTTCAGACATCCCGGATGACTGGTCAGATATTCTCCCAAAGTATCCCTCAAGCCACTGGTCTCAAGAGCCGTCACAGTTCCGTCTTCAATGTAATCGATTAAAAATTCATGGCAAGGATTTAAAGAGCTGGCCATAAGTGTTAAATCCTTGATTCCCTTAGCCGCAATAGCCTCCATAACCATTTTGATGATATAGTCGCCATTACGGAAATGATGATGAAAAGAAATAGTCATACCATTCTTCAGACCGGTTCTTGCAATCACCTCCGGTAACGATTCCACTACCTTATCAGCTGACTTTTGACCTGCTTTTAATCTTTTGCCCTGCCGATTGCCTTGGGGCGCAAGAGCAAATTCACCCGCATATAATGTCCTGCCCTTGAGGTAGGGCACTTCCATAGGTATATCACGTCCGATTGCGTTCTTCATCATGCCTGCACCTCCGTTTCAACCTGTATGCCTGCCGCCCTTGCTGCATCTACTATGCGCTGAGCCCTGACAACGATTGGCCCATCAATCATCTTGCCATCAACGGCAATAACCCCTTTGTTGTTTTGCACTGCATCGGCATAACTGGCCAAAACCTTTGCTGCGTGAGCGATCTGTTTTTCAGTAGGGGTAAATATTTCGTGCACTGCTTCGATTTGTTTCGGATGGATACAGGATTTGCCGTCAAATCCCATATCTTTAATTTTGGTTACCTCTTCTCTGAAGGTTTCCATATCCTTGACGTCGGAGTAAACAGTGTCTATGCAACGAATACCGGCCTCACGCGCTGCCAGCAAAATCGTAGAGCGGGCAAAATATAATTCGATGCCGCATTTCGTTCTCTGTGTTTTGATATCAGCAATGAAATCTTCTGCCCCCAAAGCTATTGCCACCATTCTTGGCCCATGGCAGATTTCGCGCACATTGTAAAGTCCCTTGACACTTTCAATGGCACAGATAATATTGATTGTTCCCTCCGGCCAGCCATTTTTTCGTTCTTCTTCTTCAATCATACCGGCAACAAGTTCTACTTCTTCTACACATTCCGTTTTGGGAAGACGAATAAGATCAGGTTTCGCTGACAAAATCAGCTTAAGATCATCAATGCCAAAAGGAGTTTGCGTCGGATGATTGATGCGCACTACCGTCTCAGCAGCAAAAGTTCTCGATTTCAACGCCTCAGCTACCAGCAGTCTTGCCGTATCTTTTTCCGTTACAGGAATGGAGTCTTCCAGATCCATCATAATGCTGTCTGCACCGTTAATATCACAGTTATTAATCATTTTGGGGCTGTTGCCCGGTACAAACATCATTGTTCTCGATAATCTTGTCTTCGGGTCTTTCATAATGATGTTTCACCCCTTTTCAGCGCTCCCAGTACACGAGCCTTAATTGTATAATCCCAGGCGCCTTTGTCAATCGCCGTTATCCTGACACTACCGTAACCTGCATCCCCGACAGTTTTTCTGATTAACTCGCGCATATACTCGCCATACTGCCGTTCAACATCAGATTGCAGTTCTACTTCCACACCATTTCCAATTGGTTCAACAGTAACAAGGATATCGTTTTTTTCAAGAAAACCAGCTGTCGCTGTTCTTACAACTTTGCCCATAATCACCCGTCCCTTCCTCAATTAAAAATTGTCTTCATCTTTTTGTATAAGTGTATACAATTATACAATTATTAT
Organism: Acidaminococcaceae bacterium; assembly: GCA_051653445.1. Taxonomy (GTDB): domain Bacteria; phylum Bacillota; class Negativicutes; order Acidaminococcales; family Acidaminococcaceae; genus RZYP01. The sequence continues at coordinate 3,960 of JBOFWD010000216.1, forward strand.
ATTCTTTTTTACCCCACCATTACAAGCTTTATTTTTAGGAGGCGCCGATTGATATATTGTCATATTTTTTGTATAATTTAAAAGCTAAGAAATATGATAAAAAGGTGACATTATGAGAAAAAACACCAGTGATTTCCTTTATACCCGCATCATCACTGACTTTTTAAACGAAGAGCTTAAATATGGTGACAAAATAGTCGAGCTTGATTTATGCGCCAAATATGGTACCAGCAGAACACCATTGCGCGAGGCGCTCGCCAAGCTGGAAAAAGACGGCCTGGTAGAACGCCAGGTGAATAACAGACTGCAAATCGTCACTGTCGACGAAAATATTCTTGATGAAATCCTTGATCTACGCTTATCGCTGGAGAATATGGTTTTAAAATACGCTTTAAAATATTGCAAAGAAACAACGCTTTTTGCCGACCTGCAAGAAAACCTTGACCTTGTGGATTTCTATCTCAAGCAGGAAGAAGTTATTACCGGCCGCAAAGTTCTTTCCAAATTCTCTGAGATTCTTTATCGTCACTCGCACCTGAAATATACTACGAAGCTCATTGAAAACTATAATCTTTTGCTTTACCCCTTGCGCACAAAATCGCTTCTTACACTTAAGCGCATGTATGAAGCGCAAAAAGAGCACAAACAACTGTATGAACTCCTCCTGGAAGGAAACCTGGCGGCGGCTCAAAAGTTCAATATCTATCACTTACAGACCTCCACTGAAAGCATGAGAAAACAACTGCAAATATATCAAAACCTCGACAGCGAATAATATGGACTAATGTAAAAAAGGCCAAAGGGCATAGCCCTTTGGCCTTTTTATTGCAAACAACAAAGTCTTCTTATAACTGCGCTAATAGGATATTTTTCCTACCGCAACAAACTGCTTTGCGACAGCTGCCGCGAGCTCATCACCGTGTTTACCTATAAAACCTGCAACATTGGCACCAATAATCTTACCTTTTTGCGGGTCAACCTTGGTTGACTTGTACAAAACCCCGTCAATTACAAGCAAATATGCCTGCCAATTGCTGTGGTCACGCTCTCCGTCAGCCGCGAAATAAACCGGCGTATAAGTTTTGGAATGTCCCGAATCAACCCGCCAGGAAAGCTGCTTGCCACTATACTCATCACCAAAAGCTAGTTCGATAAGCTCTGCTTCTACGGGCAGAAAAGCGCCGCCCAAAGCGGCTTTCAAATCTCTGTTCAGGTCCATGCCGCTCTGCATTCTATCAAGTCCCTCTAATGTTTTAAGCGTCTGTATCAGGCTGTTAGAAACAACGGTAATTTCTTCACCTGCCAAAATTCCCTTTTCATGCCCAGGCTGACTGCAAACTATTTTTCCGTTATGTTCAGTGTAAATGCCGCCTAATGGGCAAAGGGGCTTACTGGCATAATAAGTACCATAATCTTCAGGAGAATTAATGAAATTTTTTAAAGTTAAAGAGCCGTTTCTCACAAGAGCGAATTGATATGCCTTGGCTATTGTTGTTCGGTTCGCATAACATACGTTCTTTGCGCTTTCTTCACGCGCCGAATTGATCCTGACCAAAGCAATTCCGCTCAAGATTGCCAATACCGCTATAACGACAACAAGCTCAACCAGTGTAAAACCCTTGCTGCCCTTTTTCATTAAAACTCCCTTCTCTTCCATTATTGTTTTTAATATTCTTTCTGATTAAATAAATTTTATTCCGACTGCATAGTCATATTATAATTCATTAAAATAAAAAAAAACAAATTTTTACCAATTTCTTTATTTTTTTACTTTTTTTGTGCTTTTATTCGCTGCATCGCTGTTCGCGGTAAAATTCAATAAACTTTTCAGCAATCCTTGACAATGGTCTGTCTTTTACTTTTACTATATCTTTTTGTATGTCAAATCTCTTATCATCTAATCTTTTATCAACAAGTCCTTCGCCAAAATACTCATTTTCCTCTGCCGTAACAATCGCAACAGCAATATCGTCCTTAGCCCATTGTAAAGTTGTGGATTTTGTTGTATTGACACTCATTATCCGAGGAGTAAAATTCGACTCTGTACAGACTCTGCGAAAGACTGTGCCGCCGCTGCCTGACAGACTGAGCGGAATATTGGCTAGGTCCTTTAACTCCAAACTTTTCCTGGCATCCAACCAAGGCGAATGAATATTAAATACCGCAACCATCCGCTCCGGCCGCGAAAAAAGCACATCGAAAGCTTCCGGTCGATTTAATTTTGTTGTAGTAATACCGATTTCCGTCAAGCCATTCAGCAGCTGCTGAGTCTGTTCCGCCGCAATTGCTTCATATATTTCATAGGTAACCTTTGGATACAACTGCGAGAATTTTTTGATGGAACGGCTGATAAAAAGAGGCGAACGAGAATACGCTATGCTAAGGCGCAGAACTCCTACTACCCCTTCGTTAATGCTATCTATTTCTGTTTTAGCCGAATCTTCCAGCGAACAGATATATTTTGCCTTTTCATAGAGCACGCGTCCTGCCTCCGTCAAGATTATTTCTTTCCTGCCACGCTGGAGCAGAATAAGAGGCCCACCATAAAACCCTTCCAATATTCTCAGCTGCTTGCTGAGTGAGGGCTGCGTGATATGCATACGTTCGGCTGCTGCTGTTACACTGCCGGCGTTTATGATAGCCAAAAAGTTCCTGTATATCTCTATGTCCATGAAACTCCCCCCTGTCAACACGAATTATACCATATTATCAGAGCTGTTTTAAATATAGCTAAATGGAATGTTTAACATGAAAATTAACCATTTTTATTATTAAAATATTCTGGTTATAATGTAAACAAGATTAAAGATACTATTAAAATTCAGCAAAACGTAGCTTATAGTGATTACTTCAACGGGGAGGTAAGCAACAATGAAAGAAATATATGAAGTCAAGGGCGGAATATTTTCAATGGCATTAATGACTGTTTTGTCAGTCATAGTTATCAGCAAACTTGCATAAATTTATCAGTTCTTTCACAAAGAAAGGTCAAAGGGAAATTCCCTTTGACCTTTCTTTGTTTTTATCATCTTTATTTAGCTTTTTCAGCAAAAAAACCTTTTTCCCTCAAAACCTTACCGCAGGCTTTAACTACATCGGCATTATAAAAAACGCCCTTGTTAATATTGATTTCGCGTATTGCCTGCGCCAAGCCAAGGCTAGGGCGATAAGGCCGATGCGACATCATCGCTTCGGCAACATCAGCTACTGTAATTATTTGTGCTTCCAATAAAATATCGTTTCTTTGCAAACCTCGCGGGTAACCGGAACCATCAAGACGCTCATGATGTTGGTAAACAATCTCCGCTACAGGCCAAGGGAAGTCAATTCTTTTTAATATATTATAGCCAACCTCGCAATGTTCTTTAACTATAGCAAATTCATTTACCGTCAGAGGACTCGGTTTGCTTAGTATTTCTGCCGGAACAACAATTTTCCCTATATCATGCAGCAAACCTGCCACCTTTATAGCTTCAACAGAATCTTCAGCAAGCCCCATTTCTTGAGCAATAGCGACAGCAATTTCAGCAACTTTCTTCTGGTGCCCCGCTGTATAAAGATCCCTGGTTTCAGTAATCATAGCCATAGCATCCACTATCTGCTCAAACACTTTAAAAATTTCCCGTGAGCTTTCCTTCAGCGCATTTTCTGCTTGCACCCTCTCGGTAATGTCTGAGATAACACCAACCAAGCCGGCTATATTACCGTCTATATCTGAATATATAGCCTTATGAAATATAACATTGTGTTTGCTGCCGTCTGCATAAAGAAGTTCGCCTTCATAAACCTGCGCCGTCTGTTTCTGCAACAATTCTTTGTCCATTCTGTAATATTTATGAGCCAATTCAATCGGATATAAATCATAGACCCCTTTATTTATCATCTGCGCTTTAGTCAATCCCGTATATCTCTCAAATTCTTTATTGCAACCTTTATAAATGCCTTCTTTATCTTTATAGAAAACAGGACTGGGAATTGCTTCTAGAATTGTTTGTAAAAAATGCATATGCTCTTCCATACTTTTGCTCTCATATTTTGCGGGGCAACAGAATGATAATTTCTTAATTTTTTTATATTTTTTATGCTTATAAGTCAATTTTTCTTCCATTTTTTCTGCCACCCTTGTTTTTTAACACACAGCAACCGTATTCCGGCCTGCTTTCTTCGCTCTATATAATGCCTTGTCGCTTCTTTTGTATATACTGTCCAATTCGTCATCATAATCATTTTTACCTGCAACACCGATACTTACGGTAAAATTAATTTTATCAGAATTAACGTTTATGGCTGTTTTTTCCACCAATAGTCTTATGTTTTCAGCCTTTTTGATTGCTTCTTCCAAATCAGTTGCAGGAAGAATTGCGGCAAATTCCTCGCCGCCGACGCGACCAAAGATATCTTTCTTGCCCAAGGCCGCCGCAATTGTCTCCGCCAATTTTTGCAGAACAATATCACCTGCATGGTGACCCCAGGTATCATTTATACTCTTGAAATAATCAATATCAATCGTAAAAAAAGCAAAGTCCTGCTCGGCAGTGACTGCTTTCTGCCACTCTTTTTCAGCCAAATCAAGAAAGTGCATCCTGTTATAAATACCGGTCAAGCCATCAAAAGTAGCCTTATACTTCATTTCTTCTTCCAGCTTTTTGCGTTCGCTGATATCATTTATTCCTACCAGCAATACCTTTCCTTTGCTGTCTGCCGCTGCCACCGCTGATACCAGCGCCCAGAAGCCTTCACCGTTTTCACGTTTGAAACGAATCTCCAAATCACGAGCAAAACCCTTTTTGCTTATTTCTTCCAATAAAAGAGTCCGCCCCAGCAAAGGATCCTCATAATAATCAAAGCCGCTCCTGCCGATCGCCAGTTCTTGAGGAACGCCAAACAATTCCGAGGCACGCTGATTCACACTTAAAACACGTGAGTCTTCTACATCTGTAATAACGAACGGAAACGGTGCACACTTAAAAATCAAACGAAAACGTTCTTCACTCTCATGCAGCAAGTTTTCTGCCATTTTGCGTTCAGTTATATCCTGTACCACTCCCATAATTTTTGTCCTGTTCCCGTTATCGTCACAAACAAAATTAGCCTGTATCTGTAAATAACGGACATTCCTGTCATCGGCCCGTAAAATGCGACATTCTTCATTATAGGGCTTATTTTCATGCCAAAAATCACCAAAGGATTCTTCAAGTCTCGATAACTCATAAGGATGCAGGCAGTCCTTAATTAAATTAAGCGGTATATATTCAGAAGTTCTCTGAATGCCACAAATCCGGAAAGCTTCTTCCGATCCCCACACTAACTTTTCTCCGAGATTGATTTCCCAATTGCCGACCTGTGCCAGTGCCTGAGCCTGAATCAGCCTTGCTTCATTCAGCTTTGATATTTTTCTGGCATCAAGTAACCGTTTGTTCAAAATCGTTACGCCGACAATAGTGCCGCACATCACAAAAATCAAGAGCAGGCCAAGCAATACTTCACCCTTATATTCAAAAACAAAATCTTTAAAAGTTAAATGCGTAAATTCGCTGTATACACCTATTTCCAAATCCATTTGCAAATCCCTGACACTCTGATAGCTCAGAGGGTAGGACCAGCCACTATAGCCGGCTGCCAAGGCAGCTGGATGGCCTTGTGGCATTTCAAGCAAAACTACCGCCACTTGCGTCGCTAAATTCTCGTCAGTATGATATAGCTTAGCCATTGGCCATTCAGGATACAATCTAGTGCTTACTTGGAAAGGAAAAGCACTTGTATTAATGTAACCATCTGTCTTTATTATCCTCAAATCAGTTGTTTTGATCCTGCCTGCTTCAGCCATCCGCTCCAGCACATCGGTACGCACAGTTCCTGCATCAGCCTTTTTGTCCAATACCTCAAAAACTACCAAGTCCTGCTTTCCCGCAAAATTGAGCTGTTTAAAATCCTTATAGGGATCAATGCCCTGTAATTTTATTTCTCTCCAGGCGGCCATCCAGCCGCCGAAGGATGTTTTGTCAACTGCGGAAAAACGCTTTCCCACCAGATCCTTGATAGTATATATCTCTTCGTTATCCGCACGTGTAAAAATAACACCGCCAAAAACAGAGGTTGTGGAATTCAAACACCTGTTCTTAATTGTTGCTATTCTCGAAGCATTATAATTTTTTTCGAAATTTGTATAAAGCTCGGGATTACATAAAACAAAATCAACCTTCATGTTTCTGACTGCCTGTTCTGCAGCTTCAAAACCCAACGGCACAATCTCAAATTTATATTGCGGAATCTTTTGCGTCAAATATTCAGCTGTAGGCTGCCAATTCTTTTTCTCATCTGACATATTCTTCAAAACACCGATTCTGACAATTTGCTCCTCACAAAATGCCACCGGCATCAAAAACATGCTTACCATGAATATCAGTAAAACTTTTTTTATTCTAGACATTCTTACCATCTTCTCCTTGCCAATCCTCAAGCACTTTATTTCCATCGCTTTTGCGACAATACACATCATAAATTATATCTGCCGGTTAATATTTTTTCACAATCGTTATACTTCAGCAATCATACCATTTGATACATTTACTAAATTGTTGTTTACAATTTTAACATCTATATTAT
>JBOFWD010000217.1:0-2679 GCA_051653445.1 Acidaminococcaceae bacterium
GTCTTCAAATTTCTTAGGACCGGAATTGCCCGACATTTTGTCTTCCTTGTCTGCTATCATAGCTCTTACGTTATTTCTGCGTGTATGGAAACCGGCTAACGTCTGGCGCTTTGAAAACGAGGCACCGGTCAGCAAAGCAAAGTCTAAGTCAGACCACTCTGATTTAACCTTCGGTAAAGTAATAAAAGCTTGGTCACCATTCCTATTTTTAACTGTTATGGTTGTTCTTTGGGGCTTGAAGCCGGTTGCCGCTGTATTAGACAGTGTGACCATAAAATGGATGATGCCTGGCTTGCATAAGATGATTGTACAGGTAGCCCCAATAGCTAAGACGCCTACCGCTCTTGCTGCTGTATTTAAGATAAACTGGTTAAGCGCAGCTGGAACGGCATTGTTTATAGCTAGCATTTTGTCTGCATTGGTATTGGGTGTGGGACCGACTAGGTACTGCTCGATTTTTGCCAAGACTTTTAAACAGCTGACGAAGCCATTGATTACGATTGTATGTGTTTTAGGATTGGCATATATAATGAATTTTTCAGGAATGAGCTCGACACTGGGGTTGTTCCTGGCAGGCACGGGCTTCTTATTCCCGTTCTTTGCGCCTTTAATTGGCTGGGTAGGTGTTTTTCTAACTGGTTCAGATACTTCGGCAAATGCGTTATTCAGCAATTTGCAGGCTGTAACAGCTCAACAGGTAGGAATCGATCCAATTCTTGCCGTTGCCGGTACTTCATCAGGAGGTGTCACTGGAAAAATGATTTCTCCACAGAGTATTGCTGTAGCTACAGCAGCTACTGGACTCGTAGGTAGGGAGGGTGATTTATTCCGCTTTACCATCAAGCATTCACTTATTTTGGTAATAATGCTTGGCATAATGAGTTTCGCTCAGGCATACTATTTAAAATGGATGCTTCCATAACCAGAGTTAATATTTTTATCATAAAAATGTTTGCAGGGATAAGACCTAATGATACCAGCGCAAACGGTTGAGCTGGAGATAACGATCAACTATGCGTTTGCAAAGAGCCCGATGAGCTTGATAGGGCTGCAGTTCGACAAACGGGCCATCAATGGTATCGATAACGCAGCACCTGTGCTATTGATGAGAAATGTGCTGCCGTTTTGCATACTCGCATGTGGTTAATACCATAACATAAAGCAGTACCGCAGGTGAACACACCCGTCCTTGTATAAGGACGGGTGTGTTTTTGCATATAGAAAACCACGCGATAGTCGCGTGGTTCAAAAGAACTTAAGCGTTGAGCAATAAAGAAAAACTCCTAATGCGCTAATATAAATGCGCAACTGGCAGGGCACGCATTTATATTAGCACATTAGGAGGACATTAAAATGATAGATAGTCCAAAGGATGCAGCCTGACTTATTTTGCGCCGGGCATATTTTCCAGCAAACGCAGCTCGCTGCCATCAGTGAAAGTGACGCGAATGATTTCTGTTTTGATGGTCAAATCAGAATCGGATGTATTGATCAACTGTTTTTCGCTCGGTACAAAAGGATTCAGTGGCCAGCTGAAATGGAATTCCTGCTTGGTGTTAACTGGGAATGGGCCGGAATTGACGAATTTTTGTGAGAAGACTTTATCTTTGTTTTTATTGTAGACTTCGATTTGACCTACGAATTCGGCTACCTGCTTGCCTTGTTTGAATTCAACAGTAGGTGTATAGGAGAATGCATAAGAAGCGCCGTAACGGTTGTTTTTCTGATGTTCAAATTTTTCGGAAGTTATGGCAATTTGTTCTTGGATTTTCTTTGTCAGTGGTTTGTTTAAGACTGCTAACTTTTCAGATTTCATTTTGGAAATAGCGGTAAGAAATTCATGGATGTTGTTAATACCAACGACAGACCATGTTTCGTCCTGCAGTTTGCGCAGTTTTAATTGTAAAGTAAAGTCTTCGTCTACCTGGTTTTGGTGAATAAGAACATCTGCATAAGCAATATTACCTTCTATTTTTGTTTCCTTGACACTTTTAAAGGTAATGTTGCGGAAATCGGTCAACTCAGTGAATTTTTTTGCAAGAATTTGTTCCGGAGCTTTATTGTCACTTTCTAATGAACCGGATTCTACATATTTCCTTGTTTGTTCAACCATGGAATTTACAAATGATTGTTTTACGGATGCCATGATGCTGGCGAGAAAGTCGTTGATGCCATCCTGTGTTGGCTGTCTAAGGGTTGGTGCAATGACATCATCGAAAGCTTCACCGTAAAAAGTTTCCATGTCAAAATGTTTTTCAAAGGTGGCTAAATCATGTTGTTTAATGGCATTGCCAAGAAGGTTAATAGAGTGTTCCGGCGTTTTTTTCTGGCCGGAGAAAAAAAACAATGCGCCGACCGAAATACAGACGACGAGAATCAGGGCAATTGACAAAGTTAATTTAGTGCGTGTGCGCAAGACAATCGGCTCCTTTTCTGCAATCATAATTTGTCCTATTTATTATAGTGCTTGTACGGTTTATAGTAAATGCTTTTTGATAATTTTTCTTTGCTAATTTTAACATCCATGTTATAATGAAACCCTATTTATGGACTCAAAGGTTGTGAGGTGTTGAGCCCACCGAACAACCGGGCTTGCGCTTTTGGCTGCAAGCAACGAAAAACCCGCTGACTTTTGTCAGCGGGTTTTTGCTGTTAATCAATGAGCTTTGCTTTTATTCT
>JBOFWD010000218.1:0-1647 GCA_051653445.1 Acidaminococcaceae bacterium
AGTATATTACAATTTCATCTCGGAGTCAAGCACTTTTTTTGAACTTTTTTCGGCTCATTCAGTGCCTTGCACCCGACGGCTTACTTATAATATCAGATTTTATGCCCTCTGGCAACCCCTTTATTTAATTTTATTTAAAAAGTTGTCTGCCTCAATCTTGCGGCAGACAACTTAAAGAGCTATTTATCAACTATATACTTGAAATTATCAATGGTCGGACGTAAATCGGAGCCGCTTTTCTGAGCGTCTAACGTCAGTAAGGATTGAATGATTATTGCACATTCAAGGCGTTTTTTCTGCAGCTCGCAGCCATATTCATATGGCTTAGCAATATCTCCATTAATGAGATCGGCATTGGCATGACAGCCGCCGCTACAGAAAAATCTTGCCCAGCATTCACGACAGGCAGGTTTATTCATTACATGCATATGGCGAAACTTTTTAACAAGCTCAGGTTTAACCACACCGGTATCGAGCGTTCCGCATCTATATTCTTCCCTGCCTACAAATTGATGACAAGGATAGATATCACCTTCCGGTGTTATCGCAAAGTACTCATGTCCGGCACCGCAGCCAGCGAGCCTCTTAGCAACACACGGGCCGTTATCGAGAGCAACATTGAAGTGGAAGAAATCGAAAGGATTGCCTTCGCGCCTTCTTTGCAGATAAATTCTAGCCAATTTTTCATATTCTGACATAATTACCGGCAAATCATCTTCTGTCAACACATAGGGTTCATCAACACCGACAACCGGTTCAACAGAAATCTCCTTGCCAACCTTTGCCATGTCGAGTACTGCGTCAGCAAAATGGACATCATAATGGGTATAAGTTCCCCGCAAATAATAGTTTTTGCCTTCACGACTCTCTATTACCTTCTTAAAACCGCGTACAGCGGAATCATAACTGCCGGTTTTATTTGGGAAAGGGCGCATTTCATCGTGGGTCTCTTTTTTACCATCCAGGCTTAAGACGAGCATTACACGGTTTTCATTCAAAAACTCTACAATGTCATCATTTAATAAAGTTCCATTAGTCGTTAATGTAAGTTTAATGTTCTTGCCTGTTTCCTTCTCACGCTTCCGCACATAATTTATTACATGACGAACAACATCAGGATTGACCAATGGCTCACCGCCAAAGAGATCAAGTTCCAGGTTGTGGCGCTTTTTGCTACCTCTGATTGCAAATTCTACTGCCTTTTCAGCAATTTCCTTACTCATCAACTCACGTTTGCCGCCAAAATCGCCAGTACCGGCGAAACAATAGCCGCAGCGGAGATTGCAATCATGTGCAATATGCAGGCAAAGAGACTTGAGTACAGGTTCTTCGCTAAAGGTATCCGGCACAGGATACTCAGGAGAAAACAAAAGACCTTCATCTTTTAATTCGTGCAATTCTGCCAGAACCTCCCTGAGGTCTTCATCAGAATAACGACCGGCAAAAGCTTTAATGGTTTCTTCGTCGTTCTCACCGTTAAAAACATCCAGGACATCATAGATGATTTCGTCAACAAGATGAACAGCTCCGCTGTTAATATCAAGAACGGCCATATTGTCGTCCAGTTTCATTTTATGAATCAGCAATTAAATTTTCCGCCTTTCTCTTACAGAAAAATAGCTCCCTGCGTCGGCAGGGAGCATAAGT
>JBOFWD010000219.1:0-3144 GCA_051653445.1 Acidaminococcaceae bacterium
GCATTTAAAAGCGGAACTTATGGCATATGTGTATTGGTTTAACAACAAACGAATTCATGGAAGTTTGGGCTATAAAAGCCCTGTAGAATTTAGGCAATCACTCCTCTGAAAATTTGTCCAGAAAAGTGTTGCCAATCCAGCGGTTATAAAGTACAGAGCATACAGACAAGAGCCACTACTAGCATACACACTAATCGATATGACTTCAAAGATGCAACTTCTTCCGAACAAATTCATGAACAAGGCATCACTAAAGCAGCAACGTATAATTTTCAATATGGCCGGTTGGATATCTCAAACTTTCCACTCCGTATATGGCGCAGATTATTGAATCAAGTATTATTATCTGATGAAACCTCCTGCCTAACCGCATATCATGACAGAAAAGGCGACTGGGGGCTCAGAATGCAAATTCTAAAATATCTAAACGAATCAAGAGGCGTAACATGCAAACCAGAACAAGTCATTATTACTTCCGGTGCCATGTCAGGCTTGAGGTTGATTTGCCAACTACTGTCGCCACATATAAATATAGCTGCAGTAGAAGATCCCTGTTATGACAGTGCTAGAGAAACTTTTACAAACCATGGTTATCATATTGCCCCTATCTCACTGCACGAAGACGGCATTAACTTAGATCAACTTGCACTTTCACAGGCAAAAGTTTTATACACCACTCCCTCACATCAGTTTCCAACCGGCATAGTAATGCCTATTAACAAAAGGCTTACACTGATAGAATGGGCAGCAAAAAATAATGCTTATATTATCGAAGATGATTATGATAGTGAATTGCGCTATAATAGCAGACCAATACCATCTATTCACTCACTTGATAAAAAAGGTCGTGTGATCTATTTAAACAGTTTTTCAAAAATATTTGCACCCAGTTTGAGGATGGGATTTCTTGTTTTACCAGAAAGCTTATTGGAAAACTATCAGGCAAATTTTTCAAGATATAATTGCTCTGTATCTTGGCTGGAACAAAGAACAATGTACAATTTTATACAGCAAGGACACTGGACCAGATATCTTAATAAAATCTGTCTTTCCAATAAAAAGAAACATGACACACTTATCAGTAGTATTAATGAATTAATGAAAGATCATGTGAAAATATATGGAAAGAATGCTGGTTTTCATATTTTATTGGAAATTAACAATGGTATGACAGAAAAAGAATTAATAGAATCGGCAAAAAAAGTTGATGTAAGAGTGTACTCTGTATCAAAATACTGGCTTAACTTGCAACGCTATTCAAACAACATGGTCTTAATAGGATTTAGTAGCTTATCAGAAGAAGACATTATAATAGGAACGAGACTATTATCCTCTGTTTGGTTTTAATTTCATAGTTCTTATTTCACCTGCATAATTTCAACTAGCATGGAAGATAGTTATTATCTTTTAGCGTTGACATATTCAATGGCTTCCTTCCCAGTTATGTGCTCAACGTCAATTGCAATAATATAAGATTGCATACATCCGGCTATTTCCTTATGTTTGGCTTCTTCAGGTTGATCTCCTGAATATTTTTCAACTAAAGCGGCAAAAGCTTTTAGCCATTCATCACCTTCTACGATTCTCGCCTTACCAAAAACAATAACACTACGAAAATACGTAGTATATTTTTCACTCACTATCGTATCTTCATCTATTACTGTGAAAGATACCTTTGAGTACTTGGTAATAGCATCAATTTTATGTCCAGCTTTTGCTGAATGAAAATAAATTTTGCCATTGAAATATACATAACTAAGCGGAACAGCATAAGGGTAATCATCATCGCCTGAACATGCAAGAATTCCATTTGTGCATCTGTTCATTACAACTGCGGTGTCTTCCATTGATAATAATTGCCGGGAACGTCTCATTTTTCTAAACATAGATAAAAACCTCACTTTCGATAGTTAACCAATTAATTTTAAACCAACAGCAGAACCAAGCACCATAAAAATAGCCAAGATTCTTGCAGGATTTTTAGATTCATTATACAAGAAAATTCCAGCTAAAGCTCCTCCAGCGGCGCCGATCCCTGTCCATACGGCATAAGCCGTTCCCATAGGAAGGGTCTTCATGGCAATCGATAAGAACAAAAAACTTAAAGAAAAACTAATTAACAAAAAGACATAGGATTTCATGCTGTGTTCTTTATTTACTTTACTGATCATAATTACGCCTATCATTTCAAATAAACCTGCAAATATAAGCGATAGCCAGTCCATTTATATCACCTCCGTATTTTTATGTTGGTCGACTACCTTAAGTAAAATAACGCCTAGCAACAAGATCATAATCAAGATACATTTACTAAGCACAAGTGGGGCGCCAAATAAAATAATATCCGCTAGTACCGTGCCTGTTGTGCCGAGTCCGACAAAAACAGCATATAGCGTGCCGACCGCAAGTTGCCGTCCCGCACGAAGCATCAAATAAAAGCTGACTATAATCGAAAATGCAGTCAAAAGCCATTCAACTGTACCGTTTGCATGTTTTAAACCAACAGCCCAGCCAACTTCAAAAAAAGCGGCGATTACAACAGATAACCAAACGTTTCGCATGATAAAAAGCCTCCTCCAATCATCACAATAGTATAGACACAGACAAAAAGCCTAGGAGAATAAACTGCACTATAGCAGCTATTCTCCCAGGCTTTTATCCTTCCGTGTGACAGTCCGAAGACTGTTGTTCTCTCTCGGACCAGACCAGCAAACTGCGGAACCCTAGAAAACTTTTTATTACATTAAATAATATTATATACCATTGCTTTGAGTTGTCAATAATTTTATCGAAAACAATGTTCTTTTAGTGCATTGATCGTGGCCGTGCTTTGTACTACTGATAGGTTGTCGGCAATTGACAACCATATTTCATTGTGCTGATTTAGTTTTATTTTGTTAATAGAACTTATTTAACGGCTTCGTTGAATGGTTTACTTTTACCAGCGTTCCATATTATATATTCACTATTCCTATACAATCATTGCCTAACTTACAGTAAGTATGCTATCTGTTCAGCCACGTTCCTATCTGCATACTCCGGAAAATATGGCAGACAAACTTCAAAATCGCAACGGCGCATATTCGGTAAATCCCGTACCTTGCGCCATGTCAACTTGGCACCACTAGCTTCTAGCTGCCGTAC
>JBOFWD010000220.1:0-11401 GCA_051653445.1 Acidaminococcaceae bacterium
AAATGCCCCAGCAAGTGCCACTTAGAGCCTTGTGTAACAACCGTTTTCTTTTGCTTGGCTTCCTGGACACGATTTTCGCCAATGTCACTGATGCCAAGCGCTATGGAAGCAAGAATAACCTCTGCAGGATGGTTCTTCGTCACAGCAACCAAAGTCACTGTTTCACCGGTTTTTTTACTTTCTTTGCGCATTGCTAAAGCATTATTTATTTTGGATTTTACTATTTCTAAATTTTCACTGAACATAGCAATGCCTCCTAGCTGTTAAGTATTCGCTGTCTATCACTGTTTTCCTCTATTATTTAAGCAAAATGAACACTATTTGCTGCAAATAACTGCCGCTAAACGGCCCGTTTTTCCGGCTTCTGCTCTGTAAGAGAAAAAAAGCTCCTTATTATCTGCTGTACAAATATCTGCGCACATTATATTTTCAGATTTCAGACCTTCCTGTAAAAGCTGCATCTCGTTCATTTTCCACAAATTCAATTGCCAATGCCCATTGCCTACAGACGAGAAACAAGCAGCAAAGTCTTTTGCCTGTTCGTAAACTGTGCCGTCCACTTCGTAACAACAGGGACCGATAGATGGTCCAATTGCCGCCAATAAATTTTCTGGAACAACACCAAACTCTTCCACCATTTTTCTCACCGTTTTGGCTGCAATGGCTGCCACGCTGCCACGCCAGCCTGCATGTGCAACTCCCACCGCTCCTGTTACCGGATCGGCAAAAACAACAGGCACGCAATCAGCAAAAAAAAGCATCAGTGGTACATCTTTTTCTTTGGTAATCAAAGCATCTGCCCCAGCTATTGTATCGGAAAAAGCGAAAGCTCCTCTGCCAATTTTTTTCGACGTAACTAACTCTATATTACTGCCGTGAATTTGTTCACAAGTGGTTATACTTTCTGCCTTGATAGACAAGGCAGCGGCTAAATCTTTTCTGTTCTGTACAACCTGCTGTTGTGAGTCCCCAACATGCAGCGCCATATTAAGACCGCCTGCCGGCAAATCGCTCTTGCCATGCAACCGGCAGGTAAACGCATGTTTAAAGCCAAGTTTTTCTATTATTGGGAAAAAACCATACCAGATACCATTAGTTTCTCTTAATAACATTTCAGCCATCTTTTTCCTCCTTGCAAACACCGCAGCGTTTGCAGTTTTCAAAGCACGGAACAGTAAAAGCAAGATTTCCGGCTTTTTCCCATTCTTCGGCAAGATACCCTTCATCAAGTCCCATATCAAGATGCGACCACGGTAAAGGCGCATTTATTTCAAAAGTGCGCGAAGCATATTCTTCGGCATCAATACCAGCCTCTTGCAATGCCTGCTTAAAGTTTCCTTCATATTTTGACACTGCTGCGTAAAGAATATTGCCCATCTTGCGGTCGCCTCTCGCTAAAACAGCTTGCAGCACTGTCTCTTTCAAAGACTCTGTATGAATAAGCACATGCTTTTCCTTACGAAAAGCTTCCGTAATTTTATGGAATCTCTTTTTTAAAAGTTTTACAGACGCCAACGGCGACCATTGAAATGGTGTGAAAGGTTTCGGTACAAAGGCGTTAATACTTATCACAAGGTCTCCCTTATTGCCGACTTCATCCATTTTTGCACGGACTCTTGAAACCATCTCAATCATTTCGTCTATGTCACTCTCTTCTTCCGTGGGCAAACCAATCATGTAATATAGCTTAATATTTTTCATGCCTGCTGCTGTAGCCAATTCTACTGCTTTATATATATCATCTTCACTGATTCCTTTATTAATAACTTTGCGCATGCGCTCACTGCCAGCTTCAGGAGCTACAGTCATTGTCTTCTGCCCACTGCGCGCCAAAGCCTCTGCCAGCTCAATATCCAAACTGTCTGCCCGCAAAGATGCTACCGTAAAAGCTATACCATTATCAACAAGGAACTTCGTCAATTCTTTGATTTGCGGATAGTCCGAGACAGCTGCTCCCATCAAGCCGACTTTCTTTGTTATTGCCGGTCTTTCCTTAATTGCTGCAATAATTTTTTCCAGAGCCCTTGCCCTTGGCCGCCGGAAACAATATCCTGCCATGCAAAAACGACAATGCCGCCCGCAGCCCCGTGCAACTTCAATTATATACATATTTTCGAATTCGGTATCTGCCGACAAAATCGCAGAGTTGCCGGTATACGCTTCTAATTTATGCACCCACTGTCTCTCTATCTTTGCCGGTACGCCGGCAGCCGGTTCCAGCGCAAGAAACAAACCTTCATCACCATAAACAGGCTTGTAGAACCTTGGAACATAGACTCCTGGCAAATTAGCTAAATTGAGCAAAATTTCTTCTCTTGACATGCCTTCATTCTTAGCCTGATAAACTTTGTCAAGAATTGTATTGACTGTTTGTTCGCCTTCGCCAATAACAAAAGCATCGGCAAAGTCAGCAAGCGGTTCAGGGTTAAACGTGGCACAAGGACCGCCGATAATAACTAAAGGCTCTTTTTCTTTTCTTTCGGAGGATAACAATCTTACCTTGCCCATCTTCAACATGGTTAATAAATTAAGATAGTCCATTTCAAAAGACATCATGACCGCAATGATTTCAAAATCAGCGAGCGGCCTCTGGGTTTCCATACTCAGAAGCGGTGTCTTGGTTTTTATATACTCGGCTTGTTCCTTCTTATCAGGAAGAAAAAACCGTTCACAAGCCGTATCGCCTCTGCCGTTTATTTCTTGATAAAGAATCTGCAATCCCAAATTGGACATACCTATATTATAGGAATTCGGATAAATAAACGCTAACGGACGGCGCGCGCCTGGAGCAAAAACCTGTGTTCCTGTTTCTTTATCCAAAAGTTGTTTAATCTTGTTCTTTATTTCCCAGCTCACAGTAAACCTCCAAAATTATTACATACCTTTATTATTATATATGAAAAACCCGCTCAGTTAAACAAACTGAAGTCAGTTATTTTTCAGGGCTTTTTCAAACAAATCAATCACCGTTGCCAAAACTTTCAGTCTGGCATGATATTTCGAATTAGCCTCGATAATTGTCCATGGCGCATAATCGGTGCTTGTCCTGTAAAGCATCTCATTGACGGCAATTTCATACTTATCCCACTTTTCACGATTCCGCCAATCCTCTTGTGTTATTTTCCATTCTTTGTCCGGATTGGTCTCTCTTTCCTTAAATCTCTGGTATTGTACCTCTTTATCAATTTGCAACCAGAATTTAGCCAATAAAATCCCATGACTTGCCCATACTCTCTCAGTCTCGTTAATTTCGTGATAAGCACGCTGCCATTCATTATCAGCAGCAAAGCCTTCCACCCTCTCGACAAGTACACGTCCGTACCATGAACGATCGAAAATAGTAATTTCACCGTTTTTTGGCAAATGCTGCCAAAACCTCCACAAATAATGATACTGCTTTTCTACAATATTCGGCACGCCAACAGGAATAACCTGATAAGCAAACGGATCAAGGAAGGATGTCATTCTTTGAATTACTCCCCCTTTACCGCTGGCATCCCATCCTTCGAAAACCACAACGGCAGGTATTTTGTGCTTATATAAATCAAACTGCAGCGTCCTAAGGCGCTTCTGATACTTTTTCAATTCATCCTTATAACTTTCCTTATCGACTTTTACTGACAAGTCAACACTGCTTAAAATATCAGGCGCATCGGCTTTTGAATATGAGGAATATTTTTCTTGCAGCTGTCCATTTTTGTTTAAATAATCATCTATCTCTGCAAAAAGAATCTCAAATATTTTAAGTTCGGCAAAACGCAGGTCTTCCGCCGGCAATACATGCCAGGGGGCATTTTTTTTACCAGTTGCCTCAAACATTTTTTCATAAACAGAATAGTAATCATCATAATCCCTTAACTCATCTTCATCGGACGTAAACTTATGCCATTCTTTGCCATAAACTTTCTCTGATTTTTCCCAATTTTTCTTTTGTTTTTGCTGTGAAATATGCAGGAAAATTTTGACTATCAAATAACCAGCGTCAGTCAACTGCCGTTCAAATATATTAATATCTTCATAGGAAATATCTTTATGCTTTTCTTTGTTTTTTCCAGAAACATCTTTTACTTCATTTTCTATTTTACGATAATACCAGCTGCCGTTATAAATACTAAAAGCACCTTTTGCGGGAATTTCTGACCAGAAAGGTGCGAGATAAGGTCGTTCTTTGTAGCTACAATCATTTTTAAATGCTGAATGCACCTTAAAGCCGCGGGGGTCTAAAACAGAAAGCAGTCTGTTGACTAATGTTCCACGCAAAGAACCATGCCAACCCTCGAACAAAATAATTACCGGTATTTCCATATCCCTGAGTTTTCTTTGCAAAGAACCAAGCTTATCGGCATAAATTTCGAATTGCTCTTCATAATCATCTTTATCAACTGTCAGCGACAAATCAACATTGTTTAGCATGTTCTTTCTCTCCTAAATGTGAAATAAAGTTAATTTCTCTTTAAATAAGCGATATTCCTGCAAAAGTCATATAAACACAAAAGCACCTCGCTTCTCAGGCTTTATGCATGAGGAGGTACGAGGTGCTTTTATATAATTCATTACCTAATCAATGTTTATTAAGAATTCTTCCATGCAGGCCGTAACAGCCTTTTTAACGCTGCGGCTTTTGCTGGCACCGCCAAATTTCCAAAATGAAACGGCTGAAGAAGAACCTTCTTTAACGACCAGTTGGTTAAATAAGTAGGCTTTGTTTTTAACATCGACGCATTTCATTTTCATGCTGACTTGAGAAGCATAGGTCTGAGTACCGACGATTATTCTAAAGCCGTCTTCTTCGCTTTTTGTCGGTTCCAGTGAAAGATAAATTACCCTGTCTGCCTTTAAATCTTCACCAATGGCAACCAGCTCTGCCAGAACAGGCGCATCATAATTTTCAAAAGGGTTTCGGTGTACTGCTTCGACAACAGCCTTATCACTTAATATCTTCACCTTTGTTGTCTTTTTAGGATATTTCTGTTCAAAAGCATTCTTTATTGCATGCTGCGCAACAGTCCGTTCTTTTTCTTCCATGCCAGACATATCCAAAGTCGGTATAATTGCTAAAGTATAACTTGCATCCGAAGGCGTAATTTCCCTTTTGTCAGAGCTGCTTTTCGGCTGCGTTTGATTAATGCTTTCCGATTGTTCATCCGCATAAGCGGTACTTTGGCCAAAAATCAACATGCCTAGCAGGAAAAAAACCTTGAAGAATTTTTTCATATTAAAGCCTCCAATTTTACCTGAAGTTCTGCTCAACGTAACCTCGTAAACGTGGATATAAAAGCATCGCGACAACAAAACCAACACTTGAAGTAAGGAGGCTCGCAGGTATGTTAGCTAACGCAACACTCAAGCTGCCTATTACGCTCCACCAAGCGACAATGTAGCCTGCCAACGTCCACATGGCGCCGACAAAACAAGCCAAAACAATTCGCAGGAAACCCGCTCTTGCTGAGGTCTTATTGTAATTGGGAAATGGTCCCATTGCAATCATTCCCACCAGATATCCAGCTATACCTTTTATAAAGAATGACCAAAAAGTATAGGGTGAAAAACCCATTAAAAGATCATAAAACGCAGAGCCGATGGCCGCAGCCCATCCTGCATAAACACCACCGAATAAAATTCCTGAAGTAAAAACCATGCTGGTCCCTAAGTGAACCATAGCGCCCGAACCAAAAGGAATTTTTATAAAAGTTGCAAGAACGCAAAGCGCAGCCAAAACTGCTATATAGGCCAAATCTTTGACATTCAGACTTCTATTTGCCACATCAATACACCTCGCTTTTTAATGTCAAGTATACAACACATCA
The DNA here is from genome assembly GCA_051653445.1 of Acidaminococcaceae bacterium. Classification (GTDB taxonomy): domain Bacteria; phylum Bacillota; class Negativicutes; order Acidaminococcales; family Acidaminococcaceae; genus RZYP01. Next base: position 5,808 of record JBOFWD010000220.1, read on the forward strand.
ACCGCGAAACAAACAGCCAGTTTTTTTATTTGCAGACAGGACAGATTAAAGATTAACGCTCTCAATCACATATTCAAAAGCCAGCCCTTCACGTACCGGCAAATTTAACTTTTGCGTGGCCTCAATTGCCTCGGCAACAAAATCACCAGCTTTATAAAGAGCGGTGCCGAATCCTTCTTCACAAAGCAGCCTCCCCAACAAAACACTGGCAAAAATATCTCCTGTTCCGGGATACCTATCCCCAAAACGCTTGTTAGAGGCTATAAAAAATGAACCGGTGCTTTTTTCATAACCAAGATTCAATATCATATCCTTGTCCGGAATGCCGGTTATAACAACTCGCTGGGGCCCCATCTCAGCGAGCTCAATCAGCCATGGCATCAATTCGCGCCAATTAACGTCGCCACCTTGATAATCCTTTTTTAGAAGAAAACAGGCTTCTGTATAATTCGGAGTAATAATGTCTGACTCCGCAATCAAAGTTCTCATGTTCTCTATAATTTCCGCAGTTATCAACGAGTATGGTTTTCCTTCATCTCCCATAACAGGATCTACCAAAACTAAGCTTTCTTCCTTTGAAAATTTTCTTATAAAATCTTTGGTTATCTCAATTTGTTCTACAGATGCCAAAAAACCACTATATACACAATCAAATTCAAGCTTGTTAATTTCCCATTGTTCACTAAATAATTGCATTTCTTCTGTTAAATTCTTACAAACAACATCTTTGAATCCCCCAGAGTGTGAACTTAAAACTGCCGTAGGCAGAGGACAGGCCTGAACTCCCATTGCTGACAAAAGCGGTATGACAACTGATAGCGAACAACGTCCTACGCAGGATAAATCATGAATAGCAACTACCTTTTTCAGCATGAAATTCAAGTCTCCTTTCCTGAATATTTTTACTACAGTATACAGCTTCACCAGCTGTTATTCGTTCGACAAACTTGCAGGCAATATTATAAGCCTTTCTTTTACTACTTTGCAAGAAAAAAAGCACACCGCAGATGCTTGATTAATACCAACATCTGTCAGCGTGCCTGCTTAATTGTTTATTTTTTTTCATTGTAAGGATTAAGTGCCCTCGGTTTGCCTAACACTTCTGCCAAGATAATACCACGTCTTAAATCTTGATATGTCAGTCTTTTCTTTGGTCGAACGTTTTTAACAACAGACGCTACAGCAGATTGCTCCCTTGGTTTTTCCTGCTTGATCCGCTTCAAAGCCGACATATACTCGGAAACTTCTTTTGCTTCTTCTTTTACCTTAATTTCTTTTTCCTGCAGCTTGGGTTCCGGCAATCCCCATGTTAACCACGGGCTTTCATTTTCCTTGGTTTTTACAGGCGATGAAGTTTCTGTTTTTTCATCAGGATACTCGTAGGGTTTATCCTTCTTATTTTTTTTGCCAAAGACATTAGGCAATACAAAAATAAATAATCCCCAAACAATCAGAAATAAAATATTGTCCATTTTATCCTCGCTGACGTTTTATTTTGTAGGATCACCTTTTAACAATTCCTGGTCAGAACCCGGATCACCGATAACTTCTCGCATCTTGGTATCAGCTATAATATTATTCATGCGATAATAATCCATAACACCAAGGTTGCCTGACTCCAAAGCTTTAGCCAAAGCCTTCGGCACTTCAGATTCAGCTTCTACCACCTTAGCCTGCATTTCCTGTACGGCAGCTTTCATTTCCTGCTCTTTAGCAACGGCCATTGCACGTCTTTCCTCTGCGCGAGCCTGGGCAATCCGTTTGTCAGCCTCGGCCTGGTCGGTCATCAGTTCTGCACCTATATTGCGGCCAACATCAACATCGGCAATATCTATGGATAGAATTTCAAAAGCCGTACCTGCATCCAATCCCTTTGCTAACACGGTTTTAGATATATGATCCGGATTTTCGAGCACTTCGCTATGATCTTTAGAAGAACCAACGCTGGTAACAATACCTTCGCCTACGCGGGCAATGATGGTGGCTTCTCCCGCGCCGCCTACAAGACGATCGATATTGGCACGAACAGTTACACGTGCTTTAACTTTCAGCTCAATACCATTTTTAGCGACTGCAGAAACCAGCGGTGTCTCAATAACCTTAGGATTAACGCTCATCTGTACAGCTTCCAAGACATCACGTCCTGCAAGGTCAATTGCACACGCACGTTCAAAAGTCAATGGTATTTCAGCTCTTTGTGCGGCAATTAAAGCATCAATTACTCTATCAACATTACCACCCGCCAGGTAATGTGCTTCCAACTGGTTGACATTGACCCCGAGACCTGCTTTATTGGCTTTGACCAATGGCAGAACGATTTGAGAAGCCGGAACACGACGCAGGCGCATACCAATCAAGTTAAAGATGCCTACATCGACGCCAGCCGCCATAGACGAAATCCAAAGACCGATAGGCACAAAATTCAAAAACAAAACGATGGCCAGAACAGCAAGGATAATTACGAAGCCACTGCCAAGAATGAATTGCAACATTGTTCACTTCAACTCCTTTTTCTTTTTTTATAATTATTCTTTGTCTTTTTGCTGAGCTTTTACAAAAACCTTATTACCTTCGACTCTAACAACTATTATTTGGGTGCCTGAATCAATGTAATCACCAAAAGTCACCACATCTGTACGAACGCCATCAATGACCGCAATGCCTGCAGGCCTTAATGTTGTTAAAGCTACTCCTGTTTTGCCTGCATACATTGTCATATCAGGCGTTCCGCTGTACCCTTCACTGTTTTCCTGCTTATCCTTTAAAACAAATAAATTCCAGGCCGGGTTAGATGGTAAATATTTTATCAGCAGTGCAAAAATTGCAACGGCAGCAACTATGCTCACTGCGAGCCAATTCAATGCCGCAGCGTTAGCTCCCAACACATAATAAAAGCTTGCCAGTATACTCAAAATACCTGCAATGCCAAAAAGGCCAAAACCTGGAATAAACACTTCCAAAATCAAAAGACCAATACCCGCTACAAAAAGCAGTACTTCAAGCCAACTGCCCGATCCGCTCACAAAATTCATGCCAAAAAGGGCTACTGCTCCAATAACTGCGATACCGCCGGCAATACCGGCACCTGCAGTTTTAACTTCGGTAAGAATCCCCAAAATAATTATGGTAAGCAAAGCCGCTTTTACCTGGGGAAACAAAAACCACCTTCCTGCCAAATCTTCATCACTTGGGTATAAATCAAGCGGAAGCGCTCTGGCAGCCTCAACACCAATCAAGGGTAGACAAACAAACAATAATGTTAGTATTAGCAGCGCTTTTTTCATATTTGTCCCTCCGCACTTAGATTACATAAACATTATACTTTGTAATCAAATGTTCGGCAAACTTTATTGCAAAAAGGCAAACAAAAAAGGAGGGTAAAAATTACCCCCCCATCATGTTTTTACTTCAAAAGCTCCCGCACTATAGCATTAATACGTTTGCCATCAGCACGTCCCTTTGTTTTCGGCATCACAGCAGACATAACCTTACCCATGTCTTTCGGACCAGCAGCACCACTTTCAGCAACAGCTTCTTCAACTAAAGCTTTAAGTTCTTCATCGCTCAACTGTTCAGGAAGGTATTTATTTAAAATAGCAATTTCCTGCTTTGCCTGCTCAGCCAATTCTTCACGTCCGGCCTTTGTGAATTCCTCAAAAGAATCCTGACGCATCTTAACTTCTTTCATCAAAACTGCCAGAACCTCATCATCGTTCAGTTCCCGCTTTTCATCAATTTCGATGTTCTTAATGTTAGCACGAGCCATACGAATGACACTCAAGCGGAGTTTGCCGCTTTCCTTGTCCTTCATTGCTTGTTTCATATCTTCTGTCAAAAGGTCTTTAATAGACATACAGAGGCCTCCCAATTATCTGGTCTTGCGCTTTCTTGCTGCCTCGGATTTCTTTTTACGCTTTACGCTAGGTTTTTCATAGTGTTCGCGTTTTCTAACCTCAGAAAGAACCCCAGCCTTTTGGGTTGCTCTTTTAAAGCGGCGGAGTGCGCTATCAAGTGTCTCCGTTTTGCCAACTTTGATTTCTGTCATCTGTTCTCCCTCCCTCCACAACGACCTTTAGGGAAGTGCATATATTCATTACACCGTTTCATTATACTTCAGAGGCATGCCAACTGTCAAGCTTCTAACAAGGCGGCCAGCCAAGCTTCTTACCACCAAGAAGATGAAAATGAAGGTGTTCTACAGTCTGTCCCCCATCGATTCCGGTATTGATTACTACCCTGAAACCAGCTTCATCAACGCCCATTATTTTGGCTACCTCGCCGATTTTACCCATAATATGTTTCACAATTGCTAAATCGGCAGTTATTATATTCTGCATATGTTTTTTCGGAAGCAGCAAAACATGGCAGGGGGCGCCTGGCGCAACATCATGAATAACAATCATTTCTTCATCTTCATAGATTTTTTTTGAAGGTATTTCCCCTTTGATTATCTTGCAAAAAATGCAATCATCCATCTTTTATCCCCCCCTTCTTTGTACGAATGACATATTCGCTAAGATAGCAAATAATCCTTTATCCATAAGAAAGTTTCCAAATACTCAGATTAATTCCCCTGTCATCCCATCTTTATGAAGGTCTTTGAGCAACACTTTGCGAATTTTACCTGACAAATTTTCTTCGCTTTTAACATATACCCTTATATAATTGCCGCTGAGACCTTCCCAAAAGCCTTCCGCAGATTTCTGCTCAAATAATACCGAAACGGCCTTATTCAGCATCGAACTGCAATATCTATCATGGCCTTCTTTGTCGACTTCAGCTAATTCTTCAGCCCTGCTTTGCTTGACTTTTTCCTGAACCGCTCCACCGAAAGACGCCGCCGGTGTACCCTTTCGCGGTGAAAAAGGGAATATATGAATCTTACTGAAGCCGCAAGACTTGATAAACTCTTTTGTTGTCTCAAAATTTTCTTCTGTTTCCCCCGGAAATCCGACAATAACATCCGTAGTAATTGAGACATCCGCCAATTTAGCTCGGATTTTTTGAAGTAATTCTGCAAAAATCCGGGTATCATAAGGCCTATGCATACTTTTTAAAATATCGTCACACCCTGATTGCAAAGGCAAATGCAACTGCCGCTGTACTCTTTCATCACTTGCCATCAGATTCAGTAAGGCATCATCAACTTCTACAGACTCCAAAGAGCCTAATCTAAGTCTTGCAAGCCCCGGCACCTCAAGCGCTGCTTTTACTGCATCAGTCAAACCGATACCGTTTTTCAGTTCCTTACCATAAGCACCCAAATGGATACCAATCAAAACAACTTCGCTGAATCCTGCCTCAACCAGCTTTTGAACTTCATTTTTGATGTTTTCCAGGCTTCGAGAACGCAAAGGGCCACGTGCATAAGGAATAATGCAGTATGTGCAAAATTGATTACACCCCTCCTGAATCTTCAGAAAAGCCCTGGTTTTTTCTGTTTCACAATCCGCAGATAATTCTTCAAACGTTGTCTGCGCGCTTAATTTTTTCACATTATCATAGGCATCAATACTCTGCTCAGTAGCTGCAGCTTCAACCAAAGACACCACTGCCGCCCTGTCCTGATTGCCGATAATAAGATCTACTCCTTG
>JBOFWD010000221.1:0-4669 GCA_051653445.1 Acidaminococcaceae bacterium
CGCATGGTGTGATGGTGCGCAATCGTTGAAGCCGGAACGTTTTGCGTCGTTAATGAAGGACTTGAAGGAAATCGCGAAGATTGTTGACCGAGAACTTTAATTTATAAGAATTGATGAAATTTCCACCGGAGTTTTTTTAGGTTATAATGAAAGTAGTATGGCAGCATGGCAGGCGTTGACTTAAAGAGAAACAATGGGGTGAGCTTTTTGGCCGGTAGGTTTAGCAGCATAGATAAAGAATTAAAAGACATGGTTTTTTGTATAGTCGGTTTGGGTTTGATTGGCGGTTCATACGCCAAAGCCTTGCGTCGTTTAGGCGTAAAGAAGATTATTGCCGTTGATTCTGACAAGGATGTATTGGCAAAGGCTTCGGCTGGAGGCATTATTGATGTTCCCTGTTTTGTTCCTGATAAAACTTTGCAGGAAGCTGATGTAATTATTTTTGCGGTTTACCCCGCAGTTATTCACGATTTTGTGAAGAAAAATGTGCAATATTTTAAAAGCGATGCTTTGCTTACTGATGCAGCGGGAATCAAGGGAAATATAATAGAAGAAATTGATGGCCTGCTTGGTGCTGACATGGATTTTGTTGCCGGGCATCCGATGGCGGGCAGAGAAGGAAGCGGTTTTGGCCAATCGGCTGCTGAAATTTTTGATGGTGCCAATTATATTGTTGTGCCCCGCAGGTGCAATAATATAGATAATGTTCACTGGCTTAAAAAGTTTGCATTGGCCTTGGGCTGCAAAAGGGTAGCTGAAGTTTCGCGTGAGCAGCATGACCGCATAATTGCCTACACCAGTAATTTGCCGCATTTGCTTGCGGTATCTTTGGTAAACAGCAAATCAATGAATAATGATACCAAGTGCTTTATTGCCGGCAGCTTCCGAGATGCTTCTCGTGTTGCGGACATCAATGCAGAATTATGGACAGATCTTTTTTTGTATAATCGTGAAAACGTGCTGGCAGAAATCGCAAACTTCCAAGAACAATTAATGCATTGGACGGAAGCGCTGGAAAACGAAGATGCGGAAACTCTCAAAGAAATGATGCGCAGCGCAGCTGACAAAAGGAAGGCCTTATATAATGGATGAAGTTAAAGTTAATTTGGGAAAAAGAAGTTATGACATTAAAATAGCAAGAGGTTTACTGGACAAAATCGGCAGCGAAGTGAGGTGCCTTTCCAAGGCAGATAAAGTTGCGGTTATTACAGATGCAAATGTAGATGCCTTGTATGGTGAAGCTTTGCAGAGCGCCCTGGAGGCAGAAGGCTTTTATGTCTGCCGGATTGTAATGGAGCCGGGTGAAAAGAGTAAGAACCTCGAGACGCTTGGCCAGGTCTATGCAAAGATGGCTGCTTTTGGTATGACAAGAAGTGACTTGGTAATAACTTTCGGCGGCGGCGTGCCGGGTGACCTTGGCGGTTTTGCAGCAGCAACCTTCTTGCGCGGAATTGATTTTATTCAGGTGCCGACATCTTTGTTAGCTCAGATAGATAGCAGTGTAGGCGGCAAGGTAGCCATTGATTTGCCTGCCGGCAAAAATCTTGTCGGCAGTTTTTATCAGCCTTTAGCGGTGTTTATTGATCCTGAACTGCTGAGCAGTTTGCCTCAGCGCTATCTGCATGATGGATTGGCAGAAGCAATAAAATACGGGTGCATTCGCAGCAGCAGTCTTTTCGATAAGCTGCAGAAGATTGAAAACGATGAAAAACTTTTGTTTGATATTGAAAGTATTATCAAAGAGTGCTGTGCTATCAAAGCACGCATAGTTGAAATGGACGAATTTGATACTGGCGAGCGAATGCTGCTGAATTTTGGACATACAATAGGTCATGCGGTGGAAAAATACTATAATTATGATACTTACACGCATGGAGAAGGAGTAGGTATCGGCATGCTTGCGCTGACTGAGCAGACGGAAAAATTGGGCATTACGGAAAAAGGATCTGCTGCGTTGATTCGTAAAATATTGGAGCAATATGGTTTGCCGACCGAAGCCGTTATGGCAAAAGATGAAGTCCTGCAAACTATCGCGTTGGACAAAAAGAAGGCCGCTGGTTTTATCACGCTTGTTGTCTTGGAGAAGATTGGGGAAGCAAGATTATTGAAAATACCATGTGAAGAATTGACAGCTTATATCAGATAGGAGCATACAATGGAGACAATATCTATAAAACCGACAGTGCTATCCGGCAAAGTTTGTATTCCTTCCTCTAAGAGTATGGGACACAGAGAAATAATCTGTGCGGCTTTGGCTGAGGGGACGTCAGTTGTTGATAATATCAGTATGTCAGCGGATATTGAAGCAACTTGCCGTGCTTTGAAAGCTTTGGGTACAGAGATTACAAAAGTAGAATCGAAATATCCGGGCAGGACGGCGTTCAAAATCAACGGGGGAGATTTGCGCTTAGTCGATAAAGAAATTGACTGCGGCGAATCCGGCTCTACTTTGCGTTTTATGATTCCGGTAGCGGCTCTATGCGGAGGTGAAGTTACCTTCAAGGGTCATGGCAAACTGGTTTCCAGGCCTCTCAGTGCTTACTATGACATTTTTGCTAAACAAGGGTTGGCCTATGAAACAGCACCGTCTGGTGAATTGCCGCTTGAGTTGAAGGGCAAGCTTGCGTCCGGTAATTTCGAAATGCCTGGAAATGTCAGTTCACAGTTTATCAGCGGTCTTTTATTTGCTTTGCCGCTTCTTGATGGTGACTCGGTAATTAATATTACTTCACCTTTGGAATCACAAAGTTATGTGGAACTTACACTATCTTGTCTGGCAAAATACGGTATTAAGATTGAACATGAAAATTATTTGCGTTACTTTGTGCGCGGCGGGCAGAAATATATAGGTCGTGAGTCGGTTGTAGAGGGTGACTATTCCCAAGCTGCCTTTTGGCTTGTTGCCGGAGCATTGGGTGGGTCACTTGAATGTACGGGGCTTACCTTGTCTTCCCTGCAGGGGGATAAAGCAATTATTGGGATTATGAAAGCAATGGGAGCCAATCTTGCAATTGATGAATCAAATATGGTTGTGAAGTCCTCAGCGGCTGCAACCAAGGCTGCGGTCATCGACGCTGCCGATTGTCCTGACATCATACCTGTGCTTGCCGTCTTGGCGGCTGTCAGCGAAGGAAAAACAGAGATAATAAATGCCGGCAGGCTACGCATCAAGGAATGTGACCGTCTCAGCGCTGTTACGACTGAATTAGGTAAGCTGGGCGCCGATATCACCGAACTTGAGGACGGATTAATAATAAAAGGCAGGAAAAATTTAATTGGTGGCGAAGTTGAATGTTGGAACGATCATCGGATTGCTATGTCTCTTGCTGTTGCGAGTTGCAAATGTGAAGGAGAAGTGGTGGTCCATGGAGCTGAAAGCGTTAAAAAATCATATCCAAGATTTTGGGAAGACTTCGTTGCTGTGGGCGGTCAAATTGAAAGGGCGTGAAAAGAGAAGGAAAGAAACACAGAAGACAAATTGAAGGAGGTCCTATGAAAGCACTTTATAATCAGTACAAATATTCGGTTTTGAAGCGTATTATGAAAATAATGCAGTCCCCATCTTTTGGTGGTATGTTGTTGGTAGTTTGCGTTATTTTAGCAATGGCAATAGCAAATTCTCCTTATAAGGATTATTATTTTAATTTTATTGAGATGCCTATTACTATTTCCATAGGTTCTTATGTTAATTCTCACAGCCTTTTGCATGTCGTGAATGATGGATTGATGGTTTTCTTCTTTTTTCTTGTTGGTTTGGAAATCAAAAGAGAATTGTTGGTAGGGCACTTGCGTCAGGTCAAGATGGCTTTATTCCCGGTTATAGCCGCGATAGGCGGTGTTGTTATGCCGGCTGTTTTGTATTCGGTCTTTCCGCACAGCCCTGCAACGGCAGCTGGCTGGGCGATTCCAACTGCTACGGATATAGCCTTCAGCCTGGCTGTATTATCGTTGATAAGCTCTTCGGTGCCGATTGGGCTTAAAGTCTTTCTGACAACTCTTGCCATTGCTGATGATATCATGGGTATCGTTATTATTGGCGTTTTATATACCAGCGGGCTGGATGTGTTAGCTCTGGCTGTTGCCGTTCTGCTTTTAAGCTTTATGTATCTTTTGAACAAAGGCGGCGTTCGCTCGACTTTTGTTTATACTGTTTTTTCAGTACTTGTCTGGATTGCTGTTGCCAAATCAGGCATCCATCCAACTATTGCCGGTGTTTTGGCAGCTATGACTATACCTGTAAAACCGAAAGTTGCTTTTGAAGATTATTTAAAACGCTCACGCGTTCATTTAAAAAAATTAATTACGCATGAAAATGCAACTGTAAATGTTTTGACTGACGAGTATGCGAAAGAATCTATTTTTACGATAGGACGCTTGTCTGAAAGAGCCTTGACACCTCTGACTAAGATGGAAACGGCTCTTCATTCTTTTGTTCATTATCTGGTTTTGCCTTTATTTGCTTTTGTTAACTCCGGTATTACTTTCTCAGCTGAAACGGAAGTGTTTTCGCCGGTAAGTATGGGCATTTTTGTTGGTCTCTTTGTTGGTAAGCCATTGGGTATTTATTGTATGGCGAGGCTGACAACGCTTCTTAAAATTGCCTCGCCGCCAAGCGGTGTTACCTGGACGCATATTTTTGGCGCTGGGGTTATCGCCGGCATTGGATTCA
>JBOFWD010000222.1:0-8936 GCA_051653445.1 Acidaminococcaceae bacterium
CTGCGGCTACGGTTGCTTTGATGTCTCTTTTTGGTTGGCATATGGTATTCATACTTTTTGGCGTTGCCGGTTTTGTTATGGCTTATATATGGTACAAATTTGTGCCTGAAAACCCTGCAGACAGCCCCTATGTCAATAAGGAAGAATTGGCTTTTATTGAGGAAGTGCGTGGAGTAAGCGATACCACGAAAGAAGTTGCTCCCTGGGGGAAACTTTTCAGATCATCACAATTTTGGGCTATTGGCGTACAATATTTTATTACTGATTATGTTATGTTTGTATTTTTATCCTGGTTGCCGATGTATCTGATGGAGAAACATGGTTTTTCTCTGGCTAAGATGGGAATATGGTCCGCTTTACCTTGGCTTACTTTAATAGTAATTACTTTCGGCGCTGGCTATATTTGTGACAGCGTAATAAAGAAAGGCGGATCACAGTATTGGGTTCGCACTACGGCCGGTGCAGCTGGAATAGTTCTATGTTCCTGCGCTTTGTATATGGCAACAGTGACTTCTGATCCGATGCAGAACGTAATGTGGCTGTCTTTATCTCTAGGTTCTCTAGGGTTGACATTTAATGCTTCTTGGGCTTGCGCCATAAACCTTGGTGGGAAATTTGCCGGGTCTGTTTCTGGATGGATGAACTTTTGGGGTAATATCGGGGGAGTTATTGCACCGACATTGACTGCTTGGATTGCTACAGCTTATAGTTGGGATGCGGCACTTTTAGCTACAGCATTGTCAGGAGTTGTTGGTGTCGTTGCCTGGATTTTTGTCAGACCGGATAAGACCATTGTCTGAGGCTTGCCTTTTATAAAAAAAAAAGCTATAATACTGGAGTGGCAGGTAATAACTTGCCACTCCTATTTTTATAATAGACAGTTCGTAACCATCCTGTCTCTAAATAAAACTACGGGCGATACTGCTGACAGGCAGTGCTTAGTTGTTTATTTTAGAGGCCATTAGGCCTCTTTTTGTTTGTCTGTCGAAGTATCAGCAAAAGGGAGTAAAATATGTTTATCAAAGACTTTACTAAAACCAGGAAATTGACTATTTCAGCACTATGTATTGCTGCATATGTTGTGGTAATGCTATGTACCCAGAGTTTTGCTTTTGGACAGTATCAGATACGCATTGCAACCGCGCTCTATGCTTTGAGTGCCATTTTCCCTTTTTTGATTGTGCCGTTTGGTCTTGCTAATTTTTTAAGCAATTCAATTATGGGTGGATTGGGACCATTGGACATGATTGGCGGGGCTTTGGTTGGCTCAGCGACAAGCGCAACAATAGTTTGGCTAAAAAGAAAATTGTTGCCAAATTATTTTATTGTATTGGCTATTACCCTGATCCCTGGCTTAGGAGTGCCTGTTTGGCTCTCTTTATTGCTCGATATACCATACTGGCTGCTTGTATCTTCAATAGTTTTCGGTCAGTTTGTTTGCGGCATTGCTGGTTTTGTATTGGTAACTTGCCTGGAGAAAAAAGAAGTTTTGACAGCAATATTTGATAAGAGGTAGGAGGTTCATATGACTGGGAGAGATAAGCAAGATTTGAAGGGTGTTACACTGTTGGGAAATCAGAATACAAAGTATCCTACGGATTATGCTCCGGAAGTACTGGAAGCTTTTCCAAATAAGCATCCGGGGAATGATTACTTTGTTAAATTCAACTGTCCGGAATTTACAAGTCTTTGTCCAATGACAGGACAGCCAGATTTCGCGACAATTTATATTTCATACGTACCTGATGAAAAATTGGTAGAAAGCAAAGCATTGAAACTTTATTTATTTAGTTTTCGCAATCATGGAGATTTTCATGAAGACTGCGTAAATATAATTATGAAGGACATTATTAACTTGCTGGATCCTAAATATATAGAAGTATGGGGAAAGTTTACACCGAGAGGTGGTCTGAGCATTGACCCTTACTGCAATCATGGTAAAAAAGGTACGGATTGGGAAGCAACGGCAAAAAAACGACTACATTTTCATGATATGAATCCGGAAAATGTGTATTACCGAAAATAATAAATTAAAAGCCGCGTCGGAGTTTTTAATAAGCATCAGGCTGAAAGCCAAAGTGTTTTTTGAAAAAGCAGGCGTGGCTTTTCTCAATTTAATATATTTTGATTGGACTTCTCTTTTTTTGATTACTGTGCTACAATAGGCATGTGTTAAAAAATACGGGGGTTTTTGCTTTTCGTGGGACTAAAAAAGTTCCGCGAGGGACAAAAGTCTAGTGCTTGGGGAGTTCAAATGGACAATATTATCAATTTACAGAAAAAAATTGTGCCGGAACTCAGCGAATTGTTGGTATTAAGGTACCAGGTACTTCGCCAAGTAAGTCACGAATCACCGATTGGCAGAAGAGCACTAGCTAACCGGCTGGGACTGAGCGAAAGAGTTTTGCGGGCTCAGGTGGATTTTTTGAAGAACTGCGGTTTGCTGAATTTTTCACCATTAGGCATGTATGTTACAGATGAAGGAGAGGAGATTCTCAAGGAACTTGCTGATTATGTACGCAAATTGCAGGATATTTCATCACTGGAATGCATGTTAAGCGATAAGCTTAATATTGCCAAGGTGGTAATTATTCCTGGAGATTGTGATCAGGAGGACGTAGTAAAAAGAGAAATCGGACGCGCCGCAGCAGGCATACTTATCAATCTTCTTGGTGATGGTGAAGAACATATCGTCGCAGTCAGCGGAGGCACAACGATGGCTGCTTTGGCAGCTAATGTCAGTGGCAGTGCCCCGAAAACAGTAGTAGTTCCGGCTCGAGGCGGTCTTGGTGACAACGTTGAAGAGCAGGCTAATACGATTGCTTCAGTTTTGGCTCGCAAATTTGGAGCTAAGTACAAGCAGCTGTATGTGCCGGACGGTGTCAGCGAAGACATTTTGAACAGCATTCTGGCTGAAGACACAACAGTTAAATCCGTGGTTGAAATTATTAGAAATGCCGATATTCTGGTACATGGTATGGGAAGGGCAGATACTATGGCAAGAAGGCGTGGTCTGGCACCGGATGTTTTGCAGAAATTGGAGAATGAGGGTGCTGTCGGCGAAGCCATAGGACAATATTGCAGTCTTGATGGTAAGGTTGTTTATGTTACTAATAATGCGGGGCTTATGGTTAATGATTTAATGCACATCAGAAAAGTAATAGGCATAGGCGGAGGCAAGTCAAAAGCTGCGGCAATTTTGGCGGTTATAAAGGCCTCAAGACAGGATATACTCATAACCGATGAAGCAGCCGCAAAGGACATAAACAGAATTCTTGCAGAATAGTTTTACAAACACTAATTAATAAAAATACAGATATTTTCAAGGAGGTTTTTGTATTATGGCAAATGTAGTAAAAGTAGGTATTAATGGATTTGGAAGAATAGGTAGGAATGTATTTCGTGCAGCACTGAATAATCCTGAAGTTGAAATAACAGCAGTTAATGACCTGACCGATGCCGCTACACTGGCACACCTTTTAAAATATGATTCTATTCATGGTACCTTTGATGCCGATGTGGCAGTTGACGGAGATAACTTGGTAGTAAACGGCAAAAAAGTTAAAGTACTGGCTCAAACTGATCCGGCAAAACTTCCGTGGGGCGAACTCGGAGTGGAAATTGTTGTTGAATCAACCGGGCGTTTTACATCTGGTGAAAAAGCAAAGGCACATATCGATGGTGGTGCTAAAAAGGTAATCATATCCGCACCTGCAAAGGGTGAGGATATTACGATTGTTATGGGTGTTAATGAAGATAAATATGATGCTGCAAAACATAATATTGTTTCTAATGCATCTTGTACTACTAACTGTCTTGCTCCTTTTACCAAAGTTTTGCTGGAAAATTTTGGCATTGAAAGTGGCTTGATGACCACAGTGCATTCCTATACAAATGACCAGAGAATTCTTGATTTGCCACACAGCGATTTGCGCCGTGCACGTGCTGCTGCCATGTCAATTATTCCTACTACAACCGGTGCTGCCAAAGCTGTAGCCCTTGTTTTGCCAGAATTAAAAGGGAAATTGAATGGTTTTGCTATGCGTGTTCCTACTCCTAACGTTTCTATTACAGATTTGACCGTTGTGCTTACCAAAGATACTACTGAGAAGGAAATCAATGAAGCACTGAAAAAAGCAGCAGAAGGCGAATTAAAAGGAATCATGGGCTATAATGAGTTGCCTTTGGTCTCTAAAGACTATAATGGCTGCCCACTCAGTTCAATTGTTGACGGCCTTTCTACTATGATGGTTGGCCCAAGAATGGCAAAAGTAGTTGCCTGGTACGACAATGAATGGGGCTATTCCAACAGAGTAATTGATTTGGCTATTTACATGGCCAAAAAAGGTTTGTAATAGTCGAAAGAGAGGTTCTATTTGATGGATAAGAAAACCTTATGGGATTTGGACGTAGATGGCCGCAAGGTGCTTGTTCGGGTGGATTATAATGTTCCGATGGACGAGAGCGGCAAAATCACGGACGATACCCGTATTCGTGCTTCTTTAGATACGATAAGATATTTGTTGGATAATAAAGCAGCGGTAATTCTGATGGCGCATCTTGGTCGTCCTAAAGGAACGATCAACAAAAAATGCAGCCTAAAGCCTGTAGCGGCTTATTTAGCAGAATTGTTGGGTGTAAATGTAAAGTTTGCAGGAGACTGTGTAGGTCCGGAAGCAACTGCAGCTGCAGAAAAACTTGCTTCTGGTGAAATACTAATGCTGGAAAACCTGCGTTTTCATGCTGAAGAAGAAAAAAATGATATGCTTTTTGCCGAAAAGCTGGCTTCTCTTGCCGATTTATATGTTAATGATGGCTTTGGCGTTTCACATCGCGCACATGCTTCTGTAGAAGGCGTTACACATTTTTTACCAGCAGCAGCGGGCTTTTTGCTGGAAAAAGAAATTCGTTATGTCGGACAGGCTGTTGAAAATCCTGCTCATCCCTTTGCTGCTATTATTGGCGGGGCAAAGGTATCCGATAAAATAGGTGTAATTGACAATCTGCTGGATAAGGTGGACTTTCTTTTAATTGGCGGTGGCATGGCCAATACGTTCTTGGCAGCAAAAGGCTATAAAGTCGGTAAATCGCTTGTTGAGACAGATAAAATTGATTTAGCTAAAGAATTGGTGGCAAAAGCTGACAAGAAAAAAGTTAAACTGTATTTGCCTGTTGACCTTGTTATGTCGGAAGCCTTTGCTGGTGACGCTAAAAACAAGGCACAAGACGTTGAAAATCTTGATCAAAGCTGCATGGCGCTCGATATCGGACCCAAAACAGCGCAACTTTATGCTGATGCACTGAAAAATGCTAAGATGATTGTCTGGAATGGTCCTATGGGTGTTTTTGAGATGGATGCTTTCTGCAAAGGAACGGAAGCTGTTGCCAAGGCTGTTGCAGCAAGCAGGGGTGTAACAATTGTCGGTGGTGGTGACTCAGTTGCTGCTATTGACAAGTTGGGACTTGAAAAGAAAATAAAACATATTTCTACAGGTGGCGGTGCATCCCTGGAATATTTGCAAGGTCTTGTATTGCCAGGCATTGCCTCTCTTGACGATATACGCCGTCCAATGGTAGCGGGTAACTGGAAAATGCACAAGAACGTCAGTGAAAGCATTGCGTTGGCAGAAGATATAGTGGCTGAAACAAATGGCGCTTTAAATGAAATTGTTATATTTCCGCCTTTCACATCACTTGAGAGTGTTGCTGAAGCGATTGATGGCAAGCATGTGGGCTATGGCGCCCAGGACCTTCACTGGGATGACCAAGGCGCGTTCACCGGCGCAGTATCGGGCAGCATGATTGCCGATATCTGTTGTGAATATGTGATTGTTGGTCATTCGGAACGCAGAACGTTATTTGGTGATAATGAGGTTGCTGTAGCAAAGAAGGTAGCGGCAACTTTTAGAAACGGCATGAAACCGCTTTTATGTGTAGGCGAAAATGCCAGGGAACGCTCCGAAGGTAAAACAACACGCAAAATCAGCATGCAGATCAACAACGCTTTTAAAGGGTTGCAGGCAGAACAGGCGAGAGATGTTGTTGTTGCCTATGAGCCAATTTGGGCTATTGGCAGCGGACAGGCTGCAACGGCTAAAGACGCGCAGGAAGTGTGTCATTTGATTCGCGAAAAACTAACTAAAATGTTTGGCGAAAAAATTTCACGCCAAGTACGTATTTTGTATGGCGGCAGTGTGAACGAAAATAATGCCGGAACTTTTAAGGTCAATGGTATCGATGGCGTGCTTGTTGGAGGGGCAAGTCTTGATGCTCAAGCCTTTTCTGCGATAGTCAGAAGTTTTTAGAAGGAGCAAATAATATATGATTAAAAAACCGGTCATGCTGATGATTCTTGACGGATGGGGCATAGCACCAGATTCTTCTGCTAACGCTGCAACGAGGGCAAGAACACCGAATTTAACAAAACTTTTGGCAACATGTCCGCATACAGAAATTATTTGTTCCGGTGAAGCCGTGGGTTTGCCGGAAGGGCAGATGGGGAATTCTGAGGTTGGACATCTGAATATGGGAGCTGGCAGAATAGTTTATCAGGAATTGACACGTATTTCAAAAGCTATTAAGGATGGCGATTTCTTCAGTAACCCAGCTTTAACTAATGCCATGAAGGCAGCAAAAGAAAAAAAGTCTTCCTTACATCTTATGGGTTTACTATCTGATGGTGGCGTTCATAGTCACTTGGAACATTTACTGGCTTTGGTCCGCATGGCTGCAGAAGAAGGCGTGCAAAGTGTCTACATTCATGCTTTCCTTGATGGACGTGATGTTGGTCCTAAAACTGCGCTTTGCTATGTTGAGGAGCTTGAAGATGCCCTGAAGAATATTGGAATCGGCCGCATTGCAACTGTTTCCGGGCGTTATTATGCTATGGATAGGGATAAGCGATGGGAACGGCTGGAAAAAGCCTATAAAGCAATCGTGATGCATGATGGCAAAAAAGCGGAGAGTGCAGCCAAAGGAATAAAGGCTTCTTATGATGCTGGGATAAATGATGAGTTCGTGGAGCCATTTATCATTATTGACGATGAAAATGCTTGTGTTAAAGAAGCTGATGAAGTTGTTTTCTTTAATTTCAGACCGGACCGAGCCAGACAGCTTACAAGAGCTTTTGTTGATAAAGATTTCTCTTTTTTCAAAAGACCATTTGTTTTTCCTTCCGAAAGCTTTGTCTGCATGACTCAATATGATGAGACAATTGAGACCAAAATTGCTTTTCCGCCGACACCGTTAAAAAACACTTTGGGAGAAGTTCTTGCCAAGGCTGGTTTGCACCAGCTGCGCATTGCGGAAACAGAAAAATATGCTCATGTGACATTTTTCTTTAACGGCGGAGAAGAAGTTCCTAATCCTTTAGAGGACAGGGTTCTGGTTCCTTCACCTAAAGTAGCTACTTATGATTTGCAGCCGGAAATGAGCGCTTACCAGGTAACTGACAAACTGCTGGAGGCTGTTAATAAGGATGTTTACGATGTAATTATTCTTAACTTCGCCAATCCGGATATGGTAGGGCATACCGGTATTTTTAATGCGGCAGTAAAGGCCATGGAAACAATTGACGAAGTTGTAGGGATTATTACTAAGAAAATCATCGAGTTAGAAGGTATAGTTTGTATTACCGCAGACCATGGCAATTTGGAAAAAATGCAAGATGTAAACAGCAGCGAGCCTTGTACGTCGCATACTACTAATAAAGTCCCCTTTGTGCTTATCGGTGATAAGCAGAAGAGAAAGTTGCGTACCGGCATTTTGGCGGATGTAGCACCTACCCTTTTGGAATTGCTTTGTTTGCAGCAACCGCAAGAAATGACCGGCCGCAGTTTATTAATAAAATAATTATAAGAGGTGAATTAAAATGGCACTTATTTCCGCCGTTTATGCAAGAGAAATTCTGGATTCCCGTGGCAATCCGACCGTTGAAGTCGAGGTATGGCTTGACGATGGTTCAATGGGAAGAGCAGCTGTACCATCCGGTGCATCTACAGGAGCATATGAAGCCGTTGAATTAAGAGACGGCGACAAAGATCGTTATATGGGAAAAGGAGTATCGAAGGCCGTTGATAATGTCAATGATATTATTGCGGAAGCATTAATCGGACTTGACCCTGTAAGACAGGTAGAAATCGATAATATGCTGCTCAGACTTGATGGCACTCCAAACAAAGGCAACTTGGGCGCTAATGCTATTCTTGGCGTTTCTATGGCAGTTGCAAAGGCCGCTGCAGCGTCTGTTGATGTTCCGCTTTACATGTATCTTGGCGGTGTCAATTCTAAAGAACTCCCTGTACCGATGATGAACATCCTAAATGGTGGCGCACATGCCGATAACAACGTTGACATTCAGGAATTTATGGTGATGCCGGTTGGCGCACCAAGCTTCAGCGAAGCATTGCGCATGAATACAGAAATTTACCATAATCTCAAAGCTGTTTTGAAAGAACGTGGACTTTCAACAGCTATTGGTGACGAAGGCGGCTTTGCGCCAAACCTTTCTTCCAACGAAGAGGCTATTGAAGTTATCATGGCTGCAATTAAAAAGGCAGGCTACAAGCCCGCCGAAGACATAGTCATTGCACTTGATATAGCTGCCAGTGAAATTTACAAGAACGGTGAGTATAACTTAGCCGGTGAGGGCGTGGTTAAGACCTCGGCGCAAATGGTTGACTATTATGCAGCTCTTTGCGAAAAATATCCTATCGTGTCTATCGAAGATGGTCTTGATGAAGATGACTGGAAAGGGTGGGCCCTCTTAACTGAAAAATTAGGAGACAAAGTTCAACTGGTCGGTGATGATTTGTTTGTAACTAATGCTGAACGTCTTAGCCGCGGTATCAGCGAAGGTGTTGCTAACTCCATATTGATCAAAGTTAACCAGATTGGCACTTTGACAGAAACGTTTACGACAATTGAAATGGCAAAAC
>JBOFWD010000223.1:0-4270 GCA_051653445.1 Acidaminococcaceae bacterium
TTATAAACCTGATAAGCAAAAAAAAGTGAAATTGCCATACCAATATAATGCATTAACATTCCCATATGAAGTCCCCCTGTGATTCTCTTGACTTCTTCATTATAGCAGTATAAATAAGCAATGTCGATATTGTAAAAAAAGGAAGACCTTAAGAGGTCTTCCTTTTTTTACAATATTATTTAAGAGCTTCACGGCAGCGGCTGCACAATGTATTGTGCTCGCTGTCTTCACCTACGGTATCACTGTAAATCCAGCAGCGTTCGCATTTTTGTCCTTCAGCTGCGTTGACGGTAACTTTCAAATCTTCACGTCCTGTTGCTTCCAGGCCGCCTTCTAAATCATCAAATAACTCTACCTGAGAAACAATAAACAAGGTAGGCAATTCATTTTCTACTTCTTTCAGAATTCTCAAAGCTTCGCCTGTAGCATGAAGTTCCACTTTGGCATCAAGAGAGTGCCCAATAGTTTTGGCACGGCGTGCGCCTTCGAGAACCTTGGTTACTTCACTGCGCAATTCAAAGAAATTCTCCCACTTGCTTTCCAAAGCTTCATTGAGATATTCTTTTCTGACTTCAGGCCAAGGCATCATTTGCACGCTTTCAGGCATATCAGCCGGCTTTTTCATGAATTGCCATACTTCTTCCATAGTGAAACTCAGCACTGGTGATAACATAACAACCAGATCCATCATAATTTCATACATTGCTGTTTGGGCACTGCGGCGAGCCTTCTCATCGGCTTTCGATGCATAAAGACGATCCTTGATAATATCAAGATAAAACGCACTCATCTCTATAGTGCAGAAATTATGAATCGCATGATACAAAACGTGGAAATCATAGGTATCATAAGCAACGGTAACTTTTTGTTTCAAAAGCTGCATATGCATCAAAGCCCAGCGGTCAAGCTCTTCCATTTCTGCGTAGCTTACTTTATTAGAAGCATAATCGAAATCATTGGTGTTGCCAAGAATAAAGCGGATGGTATTACGAATTTTACGATACACTTCAGAAAGCTGTTTCAATATTTCTTTGGAAATACGTATATCAGCTTTGTAGTCTGATGAAGCCGCCCACAGACGAACTACATCAGCTCCATATTGGCTGATAACATCCTGCGGAGCAATTGTATTACCTACAGATTTAGACATCTTGCGGCCTTCACCGTCAACAACATAACCATGAGTCAAAACAGATTTATATGGTGCATGTCCATTACAAGCAACAGATGTCAAAAGGGAAGACTGAAACCAACCGCGGTGCTGATCACTACCTTCCAGATATAAGTCAGCCGGCCACGCCAGTTCTGGGCGTTCTTTACAAACTGCCTCATGTGAAGAACCGCTATCAAACCAGACATCCATAATATCTGTCTCTTTTTCAAAATGTTTGCTGCCGCATTTTGTGCAGGTAATTCCAGCCGGCAAAATTTCTTCCGCAGAATGAGACCACCATGCATCCGATCCCTCTTTGCCGAAAAGTTCAGAAACTGCGTTAATGGTATCATCATTGATAATATATTCACCGCAATCTTTGCAGTAGAAAACAGGAATAGGTACGCCCCATACGCGTTGACGGGAAATACACCAATCATGACGGTCTGAGACCATATTGTGAATACGAGATTCACCCCAGGCAGGAATCCATTCAACTTCATTGGCAATTGCATTTAAAGCTGCTTCACGGAAGCCGTCAACAGATGCGAACCATTGTGCTGTCGCACGATAAATGATCGGTTCTTTACAGCGCCAGCAGTGAGCATATTGATGGCGAATGTTTTCTTTGCCCAAAAGATGGTTAGTAGCAGCCAAATGTTTGATAATTGGCACGTTAGCATCAAAAACAAACATACCGGCAAACAATTCACCCGCTTCAGCAGTCAGGTGTCCGGATTTATCAACAGGTGAAATAATTGGCAATTTGTAACGCATGCCAGTTTCAAAGTCTTCCTGCCCATGACCGGGAGCTGTATGTACGCAGCCGCTGCCGGCATCAAGCGTAACATAGTCGGCCAAAACAACTACGGAATCCCTGTCAAGGAAAGGATGGCGAGCAATAGCGCCTTCTAATTCGCTGCCTTTGACTGTACCAAGAATATTAGTGAATTCTTTGTGGCAAGCATTGCCGACAGAAGTCAGAAGTTCTTTAGCCATTAAATAAACTTCTCCATCAGATTCTACCCAAGCATATTCGAAGTCAGAATGAACTGCAATCGCTACGTTAGCAGGCAAAGTCCATGGAGTTGTCGTCCAGATTACGACATATACATCTTTATCTTTGGCAGCCGCAGGCAAAAGATCTTTAGCATCCTTAAGCGGAAACTTAACAAAAATAGCCGGTGATTTTTTTTCACCATACTCTATTTCAGCTTCAGCCAGGGCTGTTTCACAGTGTGTACACCAATACACCGCTTTTTTGCCTTTATAGATATAACCCTTCTTGGCCATTTCGCCAAAAACTTTAATTTGCTTGGCTTCATACGCTGGTTTCAAGGTAATATAAGGATTTTCCCAATCTCCTAAAACTCCCAGACGTTTAAAGTCTTTGCGTTGCTCGTCAATCCAGCTAAGAGCATAATTTTTGCATTCTTCGCGTAAAACAAGAGTATCAAGTTCATGACGATTAAGGCCAAGGTTCTTGATGGCAGCGTGCTCGATTGGCATTCCATGTGTATCCCAGCCAGGCACGTAAGGAGTATCAAAGCCTTGCAAATATTTATATTTTATAATAATGTCCTTCAGAATTTTATTTAAAGCCGTGCCCATGTGAATTTTGCCATTAGCATAAGGAGGGCCGTCATGCAAAACAAATTTTTCTTTGCCAGCATGCAGTGCTTGTTTCTTTTCATAAATTTTGTTGTCCTCCCAATATGCAAGGACACCCGGTTCTCTTTCAGGCAAACCTGCGCGCATCGGAAATTCTGTTTCCGGCAGGTTTAAAGTTTTACCATAATCCAATTCCTACACCTCCAAAAAAATAAAGCCTCAATCCCCTAAGGGACGAGACTGTTTTTACCCGTGGTACCACCCTACTGACAGTATAAAACTGCCACTTGAAATGTTGTAACGTTCATCAGACGATCACGCCTACTTTGTTCAGCGCGACAACTTGGGAGTGATTTTCTTACGCTGAATGCCGTCTCGAGCTCTCACCACCCTCGATTCGCTTTACGTACGCAACGTATTACTGTCTCCTGCATTGCTTTTTGATATGAATATACAAGCAGGTGTATTATACAATAATAATACCATTTGCGTCAACGATGATTTACACCATATTTGAATTGAAACAAACCAAAACCATCATTCCCGCGCAAATGCGATATTTCATTCAAAAGAAAGATAGCATGCTCCTGCCATTTGTTAATACCTAAAACTGTAACGCTTGCGGGCAAAATATCAAAAGAAAAATTGCGTTTGTTGACTTCCTCAATGTTAAAGCCTATCCAGTCAAAGATAATGTTCTGAATCGTACCCTTGTGCGCTACTATAATAAAATTTTCGCTTTCCAGATTATTTATGGTTTTAAGTCCCTCAACTGTCCGTTCAAAAAACTCTCTTCTTGTTTCCCCGCCGGGATAGTTGCGGTGGTCAAGGTCTTTTGGCGAAGGTGGCATAACATAAAGATTGCGAGCGGTTCTCTCATCAAGACCTGCTGCCTGTCCATTATTTTTCTCGCGAAGAAAAGGCATGATTTCAACTTGCTCGCCCAATACATCCGCAATAATTTGTGCAGAGTCCTTTGCTCTTCTAAGATCGCTTGCCAATATCCTCGTTTTTATTCTCTGCCCTGCAAAATCCTTTGCCAATTTTGCAGCTAACTCCCGCATCTGAGCCTTTCCCTTTTCGGTTAGAATCGAATCTGTCCAGCCACCTGTCAGGTGATCTGTATGGTGCGTAGCTTCCCCATGTCTCACCAAAAGAATCATTGTTAATACCCCCGCAATATTCCTTTAGAAGTTTTCTTTTTCTGCTTTGCGCATTAACTCCAGTTGTCCTTCAAGCAAGGTTCGCATATGATTACGATGCGTATAGGCCTGCTTTACCTGTTCTTGATAAGCCGCTTCAAGCGCTCTGACCTTTTTCTCGGCAGCAGCAATCATCTCGTTACATTTAGTTTCTGTTTCTGCTGTTATTTGTTTGCAATAATTTTCCGTATCAGTCGTCATTTTCCTGCAGTTATTTTCAGTTTCAGTCAAAAGCTTCTGACGCTCAATTTCACTTTCTTTCGTCATAAGCTCTACTTGTTTTTTGCCGCTTTGTTTTACTTCT
>JBOFWD010000224.1:0-1520 GCA_051653445.1 Acidaminococcaceae bacterium
CGTGACTCCATTAAATCATTTCTCCTTTGAATTCTCACAGGCTTCATTGCTGCAATATACTTTTTTTACTCCGTTTTTACCACTTTTTTCCAACAATAAGCCATTACATTTAGAACACTTGTCTTTGGTTGGTTTATCCCAGGTAGTAAAATCACAATCGGGATATCTCTCGCATCCATAAAAAATTCTTCCTCTTTTTGTCTTCCGCTCAATGATTTCACCCTGGTCACATTTGGGGCATTTTATACCTATTTTTTTTAGAACCGGCTTCGTATTGCGACACTCAGGGAATCCAGGACAAGCCAAAAAAGTTCCAAATCTACCCTGCTTATAAACCATCATCCTGCCACATTTATCGCATTTAACATCACTTACTTCAACAGGCATCTCAACAATTGGCATCTCTTTTTCAGCAACAGCAAGAGCCGAAGAAAAAGGTTCATAAAACTTCTCTAAAACTTCATTTTTTTCAAGTTTATTTTCGGCTACTTCATCCAAGGCCGACTCAAGTTCTGCTGAAAATGGTATATCTATCAAACTTTTAAAATAATTTGTAAGCAACTCCAAAGTCAGGACGCCTAACTCTGTTGGAACTAATTTCTTAGCATCTTTTTTGATATAATTGCGTTCCAAAATTGTTTGGATAGTTGGTGAATATGTACTCGGTCTGCCAATACCTTTATCTTCTAATTCCTTAACCAAAGTTGCTTCTGTAAAATATGGCGGTGCCTCCGTAAAATGTTGCTTGGCTGGTTGTAGTTCAGCAACTTTTAACTCTGTTGCCGGCGCAAGAAATGGCACTGGTTTTTCTTTCTCTTCAGCCAGATCTTTTTTATCACTTAACTTTAAAAAACCATCAAATTTTAAAATCGAGCCACTTGCATTTAAAAGATAGTCTCCTGCCTCAACAAGCAAAGTTGTAACGTCGTAAACCGCTTCTGCCATCTGACTGGCCAAGGCACGTTTCCAAACAATAGCATAAAGTTTTAGCTGATCTTTAGACAGATAAGCTTCCAGAGATTCCGGAGTTCTGGCAATACTCGTGGGTCTGATGGCTTCATGTGCATCCTGAGCATTTTTTTTGCTGCTGAAGACATTTGGCTTAACCGGGAGATAGTTATGGCCATATTCATCTGAAACAAAGTTTCTGATATCTGCTACAGCAGCTTCAGAAATACGCACGGAATCAGTTCTCATATAGGTTATCAGACCTACCGAACCCTCTTTGCCGATATTAACGCCTTCATAGAGCTGCTGTGCCAGCATCATAGTCTTTTTCGTAGTAAAATTAAGCCTTTTAAATGCTTCTTGCTGCAAGCTGCTTGTAGTGAATGGCGCCATAGGCTTACGTTTACGTTCTTTTTTATTAGAATCTTTGACAAAATATGCGGCAGATTTCAAATCATTTTCAACTTTTTCTGCTTCGTTCTTATTGCCAATTTCCAGTTTCTTTTCGCGATATTTAACAACTTCAGCAGAAAATTGCTGTGGTTTTGTATTTTCCCTTAATAATGCAGAAA
>JBOFWD010000225.1:0-2907 GCA_051653445.1 Acidaminococcaceae bacterium
TATCAATCAGCCTTTGCATATGTTTTGCCAAAAGAGTATGATTCTCTTCCAAAAGGCGTGGTCCTATTTCATAGACTGCTGTAGAATACTTCTTTTCAAAACCGCGCTCCAAAATTATTATCTCGTAAATTATGCCGGCTTCTTCTGCCAAGTCTTCTGCCACAATTTTCCAGCCATGCTCTGCAGCCCACATTCTCAAAGTTGCTGCACCATTCATTGGCTGCAGAATTATTCTTTCAGCTGCTTCGCCAACGGGCAAGGAATTTTGCAATATTTCAACCATAGTACCTCCACCCATACCTGCGATAACAACTATATCTGCTTCACCTGGAGAAACTATCTGCAGCCCGTTACCTTGCCTTACATTAACCGTTTTCGTTATGCCAAAAGAATCTATCGTGTTTTGAGCAGCCAGGCAAGGGCCGGCTGCAATATCACCTGCTATTGCAAATTTTATCTTCCCCTGTCTTACCAATAAAGTCGGCAAATATGCATGGTCAGTACCAACATCAACAATGCTTTTACCCTTAGGCACCCATTTCGCTATAGTTTCCAAACGTGCTCCAAAAGCCATTTTTTCCTCCATATACAAAAAGCGAAGCCACAAGGCTTCGCTTTTCTCTGTTAAGTTTGGTGGGCCCACCTGGGATCGAACCAGGGACCAACCGGTTATGAGCCGGTGGCTCTACCGCTGAGCTATAGGCCCGATTAGCCTTTCACGGGCAAACCCGAAATAGCCAACGAAGATATTTTATACTAAAACAAACGTAATGTCAAGCTGCTATATTATTCCAGAAAATCTTTCAAACGCTTACTGCGGCTTGGATGTCTTAATTTTCGAAGAGCCTTAGCTTCTATTTGACGAATGCGTTCACGCGTAACACCAAAATGTTGTCCGACTTCTTCCAATGTTCGTGATCTTCCGTCCTCGAGCCCAAAGCGGAGTTCAAGAACTTTCTTCTCACGCAAAGTAAGGGTTTCAAGCACTTCACCCAATTGTTCACGCAGCAAAGTAAAGGAAGCAGCGTCAGCTGGTGCAGGTGCGTCATGATCCTCAATAAAATCACCAAGATGTGAATCCTCTTCTTCGCCAATAGGCGTTTCCAGAGAAACAGGTTCTTGAGCAATTTTCATAATCTCTCTTACTCTTTCCACATTTGTGTCCATCTCTTTTGCTATTTCTTCCGGCAAAGGCTCTCTTCCAAGCTCCTGAAGGAGCTGGCGTGAAACACGCACTAATTTGTTAATGGTTTCAACCATATGTACCGGAATTCTTATTGTCCTTGCCTGGTCAGCTATGGCACGCGTAATCGCCTGTCTTATCCACCATGTAGCATATGTGCTGAACTTGAAACCTTTATTATAATCAAATTTCTCAACAGCCTTAATAAGTCCGAGGTTGCCTTCCTGGATAAGATCCAAAAACAGCATACCGCGTCCCACATACCTTTTCGCAATACTTACAACTAAGCGAAGATTTGCTTCAGATAAACAGCGTTTAGCGTCTTCGCCCTGATCGACAATATCTTGCAATGTTTTCCTGAACAATTCATTGCAATTATCCCATTCAAGAAAGACTTCCGCATCCTTAACCGTTGCCAATTGTTTCTTGACTGTTTCCAGCAACTCTTTGATTTCCAAAAGATAGCTTGCTTCTGTGTCAGATGTTTGCTTTTTGATTACAGCCTTTTTATTATTTGCCGTAAACTTCATTTTGCTGTCGACTATCAGCCTTTGAATCCTGCTGATTTCATCTTTTGTAAATTCCTCACACATCTCTTGAAAATCAGAATTCTTGATGCTTTTTCCCGTATTATGAATTTTGAGCAATCGCGAAAAAACCTTATTAACTGAACGTTCTTCATACCAATTTATTTCTTTTTGCAGCAACTCTTTGGCACGCAAAAGCATTCCCTTAACATCAGTTTCGTCCGGCAAAACCAGCAAAACATGTTCTGTCACTTCATTAGCTAGAATTTTTTGGGCCTGATTACCCTTATCCATCCGTTTAGCCAACTTGATTTCGTCTTCACCAACGAGAAGAGGCACACGCCCGATTTCCTTGAGATACATGCGAACCGGGTCATCTATGCTTACCCCTTCAGGAACAGTTAAGTTAACTAGTTCATGCTCAGCAATAGGCTCATCCTCAGCATCATCGCCCGTAGCCGGTACCGCGGTATCGTCAATTACTTCAATGCCCTTCCTTGCAATCAAATCATACATGTCCTCCATTTCATCAGTGCTCATTTCTTCCGCACTTTGCATGGAATCCATAATTTCGCGATAGGTGAGAACGCCGCCATGGCTCTTACCCTTATTTAAAAGTTCTTCTACCTGCTCTGTTGAAATTTTTTCATTTGCCATTGCGTTCCCTCCTTTCCGTTACCATTAAATTTAATTTAGTATTATTAAAACATTTTTTTAATTTCATTTTTTATTCGCTGACTTTCTGCTAATTCCTGCAAAAATTTTTCATCACCCGCACGCTCGTATTCCGCTGCAAGACGACAATGATGTTCATATCGTTTCTCTAATTCTGATATTTTAAGCTGCCTGATACAATCATTCAAAATTTGACTGACAGCTTCTACCGATAAATCTAAATGCAAAATAACTTCCAGCTCAGAAACAGCGGCTTCAGGCAATTCCGCAAAAAGATCAGCTACGACATTTGGGCTTTTCCTCGCTGACAAATCTTTGAACTTTTGATAAATTTCTGTTTTCTTAACGTCGCAAAACCCTATTTTATCAATTTCAGCGAGAAAATCCGACGCAACCGCACCACCACCGTTTATAAGTGCGAACAACAGGTGCCTCTCAGCCTGCTCAACAGGTTCTGCCTTGTTATTCTCTTTCTTCCTTCTCATCAAGTCATCAGTAATGGAAATTCCCTTGCCACGTCTT
>JBOFWD010000226.1:0-3623 GCA_051653445.1 Acidaminococcaceae bacterium
AGTGCTTAAGGAACATGGTCTTAATCCTGATGTTGCAGCCGGTCATAGCTTGGGAGAGTACTCTGCACTGGTTATTGCGGGCGCTCTGAGCTTTTCGGATGCGGTTAGAATAGTACGTAAACGTGGTCAGTTTATGCAGGAAGCAGTTCCTGTTGGTGAAGGAAGCATGGCCGCTGTCATGGGCATGAATGACAGCAATGAAATAGTTGATATCTGCAAAAAAGTTGAAGCTGAGCTTGGCAAAGCAGTACAAGCTGTAAATTTCAATTGTCCAGGACAGGTTGTTATTGCAGGTGCTGCTGCAGCAGTTGATAAAGCTGTTGAAGAATTGAAGGCGGCTGGTGCTAAGCGTGCAGTTCTTTTGCCTGTAAGCGCGCCTTTCCATAGCAGCTTGATGGCTCCGGCTTCTGTTCGTTTAGCTGAAGAATTCAAAACTATTTCTTTTAGCGATGCAAAAATTCCTGTAGTTGCGAATGTTACAGCTGAAGAAGTAAGAACAGCTTCTGAAATTGAAGCATTACTTGTAAAACAGGCTGCAAGCCCTGTTTTGTGGGAAAATTCGGTTCATTATATGATCAATAATGGCGTTGACTGCTTTGTTGAAGTTGGACCAGGCAAAGTTCTGTCAGGCTTTAATAAAAAAATAGCAAAAGATCTGACAACTCTTAACGTTGAGGATAACGCAAGTTTGGAAAAAACGCTTGCTTATTTCAAGGAGGTTCGTTAAAATGCAGATAGAAGGCAAAGTGGCTTTTGTTACTGGTGCTTCTCGTGGAATAGGGCGTTCCATTGCTTTGACACTTGCGGCAGCAGGAGCCGATGTTGCAATTAATTATGCAGGAAATGTTGCAGCGGCAGAGGAAGTTGCGGCTGAAATTAGAAAAATTGGGCGCAAGGCGCTAATCTTGCAGGGCGATGTTGCACAAACGGATATTGCAGCTGCAATGATTGATGCTGTTGTTGCTGAATTTGGACGTTGTGATATTTTGGTTAACAATGCCGGTATTACTCGTGATGGCCTTTTAATGCGTATGAAGGAAGAAGACTGGGATGCAGTCTTGAATACAAATTTGAAAGGTGTTTACAACTGCAGCAAAGCTGCACTGAAATACATGATGAAGCAAAAAAGTGGTAAGATAGTCAATATCACTTCAGTTGTTGGAATCATGGGCAATGCCGGACAGTCAAATTATGCTGCTGCTAAGGCGGGCTGCATCGGTTTTACTAAGTCTGTGGCAAAAGAAGTTGCTTCCAGAGGAATTACGGTAAATGCTGTAGCCCCTGGGCTTATAGCCACTGATATGACCAGTGTTCTGCCGGAGAAAGTTATTGAAGAGATGTCGGCAGGAATTCCGCTTAAACGCGCAGGTCAGCCTGAGGATGTTGCCAAGGCAGTATTATTCCTTGTTTCTGATGATGCTGCTTATATAACCGGCCAGACATTAAATGTTGACGGTGGTATGGTAATGTAATTTTAAGATTATAATGTTTTTCCTTTGGAAGGAGGTGAATTGAATGACTACTTTCGAAAAAGTAAGAGATATTACTGTTGAACAATTGAGTGTTGATGCTGACGAAGTTAAGATGGAATCAACTTTTATTGATGATTTGGGTGCAGATTCTTTGGACATCGTTGAATTGATCATGGCGTTTGAAGAAGAATTCAATGTTGAAATTCCTGACGAAGTTGCAGAAAAGATCCGCACTGTTAAAGATGCGGTTGAATTGTTGGACAAATAGAAGTTGGATTTTAATGCTTTTTAAGGAAATCCCCGCGGGGATTTCCTTAAAAAAGTTATCCTGAAATGGGGGATATTTGTTGAAATTACCAGTGCTTAAGATCGGTAATTTAGTTGCCGAAGTACCTATTGTACAGGGTGGAATGGCGATAAGACTTTCTACGGCTCGGTTAGCAGCTGCAGTTGCATCCGAAGGCGGCATAGGATTGATTGCTGCATCCGGTATGAGCTTTGATGAGTTGCGGAAAGAAATAAGATTGGCTAGGGAGTTGACAGGCGGTAAAGGAATCATTGGCATAAATGCTATGGTTGCTGCTCGTGAATTCTTAGGGCTGATCACGACTGCTGCTGAAGAGAAAGTAGATTTGATTGTAGCCGGCGCCGGTTTTTCAAGAGATATGTTTGCGGTAGGACGCAAATATGGCGTTGCCATTGTCCCTATCGTTTCCTCAGTAAAGCTAGCTAAAATAGCCGAGCAACTTGGAGCTTCAGCGCTGGTGGCTGAAGGAACGGAAGCTGGAGGGCATTTAGGAACACAGCAATCTATAAAAGAGATAATTTCTGATATAGTAAAAGCGGTTAAAATACCGGTTATTGCAGCCGGTGGCGCCGTTACAGGTCAGGATGTTGCTGAATTGCTGAAACTTGGCGCCAGTGGTGTACAGATGGGCAGCCGTTTTGCAGCAAGCGAAGAATCGAACGGGGCAGATGAATTGAAACAATTTTATCTGAAAATGACTAAGGATGATGTAGTTCAAATCGATAGCCCTGTTGGATATAAAGGCCGTGCTATAAGGAATCCTTTTGCACAATTGTCTTTGGAGGGTAAGGCACCAAAACCGACGGAATGTGATGCTTGCCTTAAGCATTGCAGTAGGTCTTTTTGTATTATTCGTGCATTGACAAGAGCGCAGCAAGGTGATGTGGAAACAGGCCTTGTTTTTACCGGTGCAAATATGTGGAAAATTAAAGAAATATTGCCCGTAAAAGAAATTTTCAGAAGACTTAAAGAAGAAATAGCCAAAATATGATCTTGAGGTGATTAATTTTGAAAAGAAGAGTTGTAATAACTGGTGTTGGACCTGTAACACCTATCGGAACAGGTAAAGAAAAATTTTGGGATAATTTGACTGCCGGAAAATCTGGTATTGATATTATCACCAGATTTGATACTACAGAAATTGATGTAAAAATTGCTGGCGAAGTTAAAGATTTTGACTATGCTGAGTATATGGACAAAAAAGAAGGAAAACGCATGGACCGCGTTACTCATTTTGCAGTTGCGGCAGCAAAACTCGCAGTAGAAGATGCAAAACTTGATCTTGCAAATATCAATCAGGTTCGTGCAGGTGTTTGTGTTGGTAGCGGCATTGGCGGTATTGAGACATTTGTTGAACAAACTACAAAATATGTTGAAAAGGGCCCAAGCAAAATCAGCCCATTCTTTATTCCAATGGAAATTCCTAATATGCCTGCTGGTCAGATTTCTATAGCGTTAGGATTTAAAGGACCAAATACAGCAATTGTAACAGCATGTGCAACTGGCACAAACTGTATAGGCGATGCTTTCCGCACTATTCAATATGGTGATGCCGATATTATGATTGCCGGTGGTACTGAAGCTGCTATTTCTCCAGTTGCTGTTGCTGGTTTTGCCAACATGAAGGCTCTTTCCACTAATAATGAGCATCCTGAAAAGGCCTCCTGCCCATTTGATAAAAAACGGGAAGGTTTTGTTATGGGTGAAGGTGCAGGCGTGATAGTTCTTGAAGAACTGGAACATGCAAAAGCACGTGGAGCCCATATTTATGCAGAGATTTGCGGTTATGGTATGACAGCAGACGCTTATCATATTACAGCTCCGGATCCTAGCGGTGAAATGCC
>JBOFWD010000227.1:0-4711 GCA_051653445.1 Acidaminococcaceae bacterium
TGATGTTGGTAACGGAGTTATAGAGATGATAAATCCGGAAATTATTGGTAAAGAAGGCACTTGTACTAATGTCGAGGGCTGTCTCAGTGTACCTAATTTTGATGGAGAGGTCGAGCGAGCTAAATCTGTAAAAGTGAAATATCAGGATAGAAATGGCAAACCAGTAATTTTGGATACCACGGATTTGTTAGCAATTGCGGTGCAGCACGAACTTGATCATTTGGACGGAATACTTTTTATTGATAAAGCTAATGCGCTTATACCGAAAGAGTAGAGGGATAATAAATGAGAATAGTTTTTATGGGTTCGCCAGATTTCGCTGTTGATAGTTTAGCTGCTTTGACCGAGAACTCGCAACACGAACTTGTTGCTGTTATAACACAGCCGGATAGGCCAAAGGGCCGCGGTCAAAAAGTTCTTATGACAGCGGTAAAAGAATATGCATTAAACAAAAAAATACCTGTACTGCAGCCAACAAAGATTCGCACAAAAGAATTTGTTGAAGAATTACGGGCATTAAGACCGGAACTAATTGTTGTAGTTGCCTTTGGCCAGTTCCTCCCCAAAGATATTCTGCAAATGCCTAAACATGGCTGCATAAACGTTCATGCATCACTTCTGCCTAAATACAGAGGCGCTGCTCCTATTCATTATGCGATAATGAATGGGGAAAAAGAAACAGGCGTAACGATCATGATGATGGACGAAGGCATGGATACCGGAGCTATGCTGGCTAAAACGGTTACTCAAATAAGCGGTGACATGACGATGGGTGTTTTGCATGACCAGCTGAAAATTGCCGGTGCAAAATTGTTGATCGAGGTAGTGGAGAAACTGGGAAAAGGGACAATAGAAGCTGTGCCGCAAAATAATGAAGAAGCTAGCTATGCGTCACTGCTTGATAAGAAAATCGAAAAGATCGAATGGAGTAATACTGCACAGGAGATACATGACAAAGTGCGTGGCTTGAATCCATGGCCAGGGGCACATACTTTGCTTCCGGATGGCCGCAATCTGAAAATATGGAAGACCAAGGTAGTCAGTAAGGATTATTCTGACACGAGACCGGGAACGATCGTTGAATTGACAAAGCAAGGTTTTTTGGTAGCTTGCGGTAAGGACTCTCTGGAAGTAAATGAAGTGCAGCCAGAATCAAAGAAAAAAATGGCTGCGGATGTTTTTTGTAATGGTTATAAGATAAAAATGGGGGAGATACTGTCAGTAGAGGGATAAGAAATGGTTGAAATAGTATTTAAACCGAAAAAACGTGTTTTTATTGCTCTTGCGTCATTGGGAATTATGTTTGCGGGACTCTTCGCTTATTTATTGTGGCGTGTTTCGTTACCGGGTCTTGCCGGCATCAATCAACATCTTCCAGCAGTAATCGGTCTATTGGGCGTGGCAGTAATTATTGCTTTTTTTGCAGGTGTTTGCGGTATTGTGTTGGCAATTCTTGGTGTTCCTGTTATAAGCCTTTTGCATGGATGGGCCTGGAATGCCATCAATTTGTTATTCCCACTGGCGGTTTTTTTGGGCAGAGTATTAAGAATGCCGCGAAGGAAGATAGAACAGTCATTCATAGAAGTAAGCAATCATCTGGTAAGAAATCAGAAAATTAAAGTGCCGGCCGGTAAAATATTGATTTTAACGCCTCATTGTATTCAGTTGGATACCTGTCCCTATAAGATAACAAGGGATATAAAGAATTGCCACCGGTGTGGAAAATGCAGCGTTGGCCCGCTTTTGAATCTTGCAGATAAATATGGTGTGAGTATGGTTGTTGCAACTGGTGGCACTTTGGCGCGGCAATTTGTTAAAAATATCAGGCCAAAGGCTATCATAGCAGTTGCATGTGAACGTGATTTGACCAGCGGTATTCAGGATGTTTTTCCTCTGCCTGTAATTGGTGTACTGAATGAACGCCCTAACGGCCCTTGTTTCAATACTAGAGTGGATATTGATAAAGTCGAAACCACTATCAAATATTTTTTGAAAAATGAGGATAAAAATGACAATAAAAACTAGCGCGTCGAAGCAAGAGAAAACTGTACCTGTCAATGCCAGGCTGCTTGCGTTGCGAGTGATAGATAGTGTTTTCAGCAATGGCGCCTATTCTAACATAGCACTTAACAAAGCCTTTTCCGCTAACAAGATAAGTGATCTGGATCGTCGTTTTGTTACTGAGTTGGTATACGGATGCATCAAGGCAAAGGGAACGCTGGATTGGATATTAGAGCAAAATGTTTCTCGCTCTCTGAATAAAATAAGTCCTGTAATATTAAATATTTTGCGGCTGGGTGTTTTTCAGATTTATTTTCTGGAACGCATACCAGCTTCTGCCGCTTGTAATGAAGCAGTCAATTTAGCAAAGAAGTTTGGACATATAGGCACAGTGAAATTTGTTAATGGAGTTCTTAGAAACTGTGTCCGCAATAAAGAAAAAATGGTTTATCCTTCATTGGAAGAGAATAAGATATTGCATTTGGCATTGAATTTACAGCATCCAGAATGGCTTGTTCGCAGATGGATAAGTGATTATGGTTTGGAAGAAACAGAAAAACTATGTGGTTTTAATAATCAGGCTCCGCCGTTGACCTTGCGGGTTAATACTCTTGTGATTACAAGAGACGAGATGCTGAAAAAGCTGGCGGAAGATGATTTTACGGTGCGCCCTTCCGAGTGGTGCAAAGACGGTATTGTTTGTGATAAGTTGCCTTCCTTGGAGTTATTGTTTAAAAAATATAGCAAATGTTTTTATGTGCAGGATGAGAGTTCGATGCTGGTTGCGGAGGTCTTAAACCCGAAGCCCGGACAGAGGGTAATAGATGTTTGTTCAGCTCCAGGCGGTAAAACCACTCATTTGGCGCAGTTAATGCAAAACAAGGGAGAAATAATTGCAACCGACATTCACCAACATAAAATAGGCTTAATTAAAGAAAACGCGGAACGTTTAGGTATTGAAATAATAAAAGCAGAAATTAAAGATGCGGCTGATAATGAAGAGAATTGGAATGAATCGGCTGATTGTGTTCTTGTTGATGCTCCTTGTTCCGGTTTAGGTGTTTTAAGAAGACGTGCCGAAGCCAGATGGACAAAAACAGAGGCTGGTCTGAAAGAGTTCCCCAAACTGCAGCTGGCAATACTGAATAACGCGGCAAGGTATTTAAAACAGGGAGGCAGATTGGTGTATAGTACATGCACACTGGAATCTGTTGAAAATTTCGGTGTAGTACAGGCCTTTCTGAAATTAAACAAACAATATGAATTGGCTGGTTTTGCCCATCCCCAAACAGGTGAAATTATTAAAGACTTGCAAATTTTACCGCAAAATGATGGTATCGATGGCTTTTATATATGTGCCTTAAAACGTAAGGCGTGAAAGATAGGAAAAATATGGAAAAAGTAGATATTTTGGGTTTAAACATTGAAGCTTTACAAAATTTATTCGCAACACAAGGATTTAAAAAGTTCAGAGCAAAACAAGTATTTGAGTGGATTTATAAGAAGTCTGTCTTTGAATTCAGCAAAATGAAGAATATTTCTAAAGATGATATACAACTTCTTGAAGAAAATTTCATAATACTACCTGCACGCATGAAAATTTTAAAAGAACAAATATCTTCAGATAAATTGACACGGAAAGTCTTGATTGGGCTGCCTGATGGCAATTCAATCGAAACAGTATGTATGTCACACGACTATGGTTATAGTGTTTGCGTATCAAGTCAGGTTGGCTGTAATATGGGTTGTGCTTTTTGCGCCAGCGGCTTGACTGGGTTTGTGAGAAATTTGACGCAAGCTGAAATTTTACTCCAGGTATATTATTTCAATCAGCTTCTGATCTCGGAAAATGGACGGGTCAGCCGCGTTGTTGTAATGGGTGCAGGAGAGCCTATGTTAAATTTCGATGAAGTTTTAGGTGCTTTGGAATTTCTGCATATGGAAACAACCTTGAATATGAGTTACCGAAACATGACAGTTTCTACCTGCGGCATAATTCCTGGAATTGAAAAATTGATTGCTAAGAAACTGCCTATAAATCTGGCAATTTCCCTGCACTCTGCTAAAGATGATATCAGAAGCGAACTTATGCCAATAAATAAGAACTATCCATTTCTGGAAGTTATTAAGGCTGCTGATGCCTATGCACAAGCAACAGGGAGACAAGTAACCTATGAATATATCTTAATTGCTAATAAGAATGACAGCTTGCTTGATGCCGAATTGCTTAGTAATGCACTTAGGTTTAAAAATGCATCAGTTAATTTGATTCCTGCTAACCCTGTTGAAGAAAAAGGGCTGCAAAGACCGTCAGCTAGCACGGTAGAAAGGTTTTTGCAGGTTCTGAAAAAGAATAAAATTAATGCTACTGTCCGCAGAGAGATGGGCAAAGACATAGATGCTGCATGTGGGCAGTTAAGGTCTAAGTTTATTAGTAAAAACTCTTGACTTGTGAGGTGGTTCGCTTGATGGTTGTTAGTAGAACAAACAAGGGGCTTGTGCGTGACAACAACGAGGATAGTATTTTAGTAAAATTACCAAATCTTTTTGCGATAGCGGACGGAATGGGCGGTCATCAGGGTGGTGAAACCGCGAGCTCAGAAGCAGTTGCCTATTTAGGTAAAACTGATTTTTCAAAAGTGGACAAGGAAAGAATTTTACCATTTTTGGTAAAGAAGGTCCAGGAGGTAAGCCGTCGTATATGGCAGAT
>JBOFWD010000228.1:0-5661 GCA_051653445.1 Acidaminococcaceae bacterium
GCTGCAAAAACCAAGACCGGAAAAAATCAAATATCCTGAAGTGAAAATAATTGTCGGATAGGAGAATTACCATGGAAAAGACTAAAAAACAATATGTTGTATTGGGCATGGGACGCTTTGGCATAAGTGTAGCTAGAACATTGTATGGCTTAGGTCATGATGTTTTAGGTGTTGATAACGACGAAGAAATCATCCAGAGTTTGAGCAACGAACTTACTCATGTTGTTTCAGCAGATGTTTTAGATGAAGAAACTTTCAAAGCATTGGGGTTGCGCAATTTCGATGTTGCTATAGTGGCAGTAGGTGATTTGGAAGCAAGTATGATGTGTACGCTGATGCTTAAAGAGATAGGGGTTCCCTTTATATTGGCAAAAGCTTCAACATCACTGCATGGACGTATGCTGGAGAAAATAGGCGCTGATAAAGTTATTTATCCGGAACGAGATATGGGCCTGCGTGTTGGTCATAATCTCGCGGACAGTAATATTGTTGATTACATCGAATTGGTAGATAATTTAAGCATTATGGAAATAGGTGCGCCCAAATCGATGGTTGGCAAGAGTTTGAGCGAAGCAGAGCTGCGTCGATTATATAATGTAACAGTTGTTGCTTTAAGGCGCAATGGGCAGATGTTAGTAAATCCAGATCCTCATGATAAGATTAAAGATGGTGATATTATGGTGATTTTGGGTACGCGCGATAGTGTCAAAGTATTGGAGTCAAAGATGTGAGAAAGCAAATCAGCAGTGTAAATAATCAGCTTGTAAAAGAGACCTGTGAGCTTAAGATAAAAAAATATCGAAATATAGCGGATGCTTTTATAATTGAAGGAGCAAGATGCACAGAGGAAGTATTGGATGCCGAATGGAATATTTTGCGTGCCTTTGTTGATGTTTCTGCAGCTTCTGATAGGGTTACAAAGATAGCTGATAGGCTGGAAGCTGGTGGAATCAAGGTGTTTGAAGTAACACCAGATGTCATGCAGCGGCTGAGCGATACAGAAGCGCCCCAGGGGATTCTTGCAGTTGTTGAGAAAAAAACATGTGGTTTGACTGATTTCACCAATAAGAGTGAAGGGTTACTGCTGGTGTTGGACGAAGTGCGTGACCCAGGAAATCTGGGAACGATGATAAGAACTGCCGACGCAGCAGGCATTGATGGCGTTATATTATTGGAAGGCTGTACTGATGTTTTTGCACCTAAAGCAGTCCGTTCTGCCATGGGCTCGCTTTTTCATCTGCCAATCATAAATGAACAGGATAAAAAGGATTTTATAAGCTGGTACAGAGAAAACAAATGGGAACTTTGGAGCAGCTCTTTAGAAGGTGGCTGCAGTATTTATGACGAAGAGTTGCCAAAACGTACAGCGATCGTTATTGGTAACGAAGCTGAAGGGGTAAGTTCTGAACTATTGTCAGCTTCAGAGAAACGAATCTATATACCGATGCCTGGAAATGCTGAATCACTAAATGCGGCAATTGCGGCGGGGATAATTCTTTTTGAATGTGTCAGACGAAAACTTGTCACAAAATAAGTTGATGTGCTATAATTTATTCTGTTAATTAAATATTTTTTGTCACTATGACGAAGAGAGTATGTCATAAATGCGATACAGAAATTGCGGACAAGGCTGAGAGACGCATGCTACATTTAGGCAGAAGTTCACTTTTGAGTGTTTTGGCTGAAGGCAATGCTGTGTAGGCTGAACGTTGGTCGCGTTAAGACCTGTGAGAAATAAATTAGGGTGGTACCGCGGAAACAGAGCTTTCGCCCCTTCAGGGGGATGGAGGCTTTATTTTTTTTTAGGAGGATAACCATGAGAGAAAAACTGCAAGCACTTAAAGAACAGGCTTTGCAAGATTTGGCAACAGTTACTTCATTAGAAGTGCTGAAAAACTTAAAAGTACAATACTTAGGTAAAAAAGGATCCCTAACAGAAGTTTTGCGTGGCATGGGAGCGCTTTCCGCTGAGGAAAGACCAAAAATCGGACAGATTGTTAATGAACTTCGCGCTGAATTAGAAGGTAAAATTGAAGAGCACACCAAAGTTTTGGAAGAACAAGCTTTGGCTGATAAACTGGCTAATGAAAAAGTAGATATTACTTTGCCGGGCAGAGCGCCTAAAATAGGCCATCTTCATCCCATTACGCTGACAATGCGTGAAATTAAGAAGATTTTTATGAGAATGGGCTTTGATGTAAATGAAGGCCCGGAAATAGAAAATGATTATTACAATTTTGAGGCCTTGAACTTACCAAAAGACCATCCTGCGCGAGATATGCAGGATTCTTTCTACATTACAGAAGAGTATTTGCTGCGCACCCATACTTCGCCTGTACAGGCAAGAACGATGCAAAGCAAAGACAGCAATGAGCCTGTCAGGATGATTGCGCCGGGACGCGTTTATCGCAGGGACTATGATGCTACGCATTCACCAATGTTCCATCAGGTGGAAGGACTTGTCATTGATAAGGGTATTAGCCTTGCAGATTTGAAAGGAACCTTGGAACTTTTTCTTAAAGAAATGTTTGGCAGCAGTGTAAAAGTACGTTTGCGCCCAAGCTTCTTTCCTTTCACAGAACCATCTGCTGAAGTTGATATTTCTTGTGTAATTTGCGGCGGCAAGGGTTGTCGTGTTTGTAAGAACTCCGGGTGGCTGGAAATATTAGGCTCCGGCATGGTTCATCCTAACGTACTGACCATGAGCGGCTACGACCCACAGCAGGTAAGCGGTTTTGCTTTTGGTATGGGTGTTGAACGCATAGCTATGCTTAAATATGGCATAGATGATTTGAGGTTGTTTTTTGAAAATGATTTGCGCTTTATACGTCAGTTCAAATAAGGAGGATTTGTTATGTTAGCATCTTTAAATTGGTTAAAAGAATATGTGGAAATCACAGATACTCCCGAAGTTTTGGCAGACAAGCTGACGCGGGCGGGTACTCCTGTAGAAGTGAGTACTTATCTTGGTGAAGGAATTAATGGCGTTGTAACCGGTAAGGTAGTGGAGATAGAGCATCATCCGAATGCAGATAAACTTTGGGTTTGCAGTATTGATGTCGCAAACGAGGAATTACTGCAAATAATTACCGGAGCACAGAATGTAACCAAAGGTGCGATTGTACCGGTTGCTGTTGTTGGTTCACAACTACCAAGCGGCATGAAATTGAAAAAGGCTAAAATGCGTGGCCTTGATTCCTACGGCATGCTCTGTTCTGCTTCTGAACTTGGCTTAGATGCCAAGCTGTTGCTGCCAGAACAAAGGGAAGGCATATTGATACTCGCTGAAGATACACCGATTGGTGCAGATATTAAAGCAGTGCTTGGTCTTGACGATGTAGTTTATGATTTTGATCTTACTGCCAACAGAGGCGATTGCTTCAACATGATTGGGCTGGCTAGGGAAGTAGCTGCTGTAACTGGCGCAAACTTTAAAATGCCTTCCATGGAAGTAAAAGAGTCTGCGGAAGGCGACGCTAATGCAATGGCTCAAGTAGAGATAAAGGCAACAGATCTTTGCTCACGCTTTGCGGTGCGTGTTTTGAAAAATATAAAAATTAAGGAATCACCGGTTTGGATGCAAAGACGTTTGCGTGCCTGCGGTGTTCGTCCTATCAACAATGTTGTTGACGTGACTAATTACGTTATGCTTGAGCTGGGACAGCCGATGCATGCCTATGATTATGATAAAGTAGCTGATCACAAATTAATCGTAAGAAGGGCTGAACACGAAGAGAAGCTGGTTACTCTTGATGAACAGAAACGAACTTTGAACGATAGTATGATTGTTATTGCTGATGCAAAGCAGGCAGTTGGCTTGGGCGGCGTAATGGGCGGATTGGAAACAGAAGTTACCGCAGCGACAGTAAGTGTTATGCTGGAAGCAGCGACCTTTGATGGTGTCAGTATCAGGCGTACAAGCCGTGCTCTTGGTTTGCGCAGTGAAGCATCCGGGCGTTTCGAGCGCGGTGTTGACACAGTACTTACTTGGAATGCATTGAATCGTGCTGCCAACCTTCTGGAAAAGATGGAAGAGTGTGAAACTGTTCCGGGTATTGTTGATGCTTATCCCGCAGCTATTGTGCCTGCAGTTGTTAAGGTACATCCCGAAACAATTAATTCTCGCATTGGTACTTCTCTGGAGAAAGAAGCAATGATCTCAATCTTGGAAAAACTACAGTTTGGTGTGCGGGAAGAAGCTGGAGAACTGGTGATAACAGCTCCTTCCTGGCGCCCGGATGTTACATGCGATGCCGACATCAGCGAAGAAATTTTGCGTATCTATGGCCTCGATAATATTGAATCTAAACTACCTTGCCTCGATGTTACCAAAGGCGGGCAGCATATTGTTGATGATGTGCAGGATTCAATAAAAGATTATATGGTAGCAGTAGGCATGAATGAAGTAATCAACTATACATTTATTCATCCGTCTGCTTTTGATAAAATTGGTCTTGCATCTGAGGATGAGAGACGTAAAGTAATAGAGATTATGAATCCTATTACCGATGATTTTAAAGTTATGCGTACTACACTAGTACCTGGCATGCTGGCAAATGTTGCTTACAATGCGGCGCGCCAAAATACCAAAGTAGCAACTTTTGAAGTTGGACGTGTTTACTTTGCAGATAAACTGCCACTTAGCGGGTTCCCAACAGAAAAACCAATGCTTTGTATGGCATTGTGTGGCAAGAGAAACGAATTAAATTGGAATGAAGGCCGCGAAGATGTTGATTTTTACGATGTTAAGGGTATAGTCGATGGTTTGTTGAACAACTTACAGCTTCAAGACTGGAAGCTTGCTATCGGAAACGCTCCATACCTGCATCCCGGTAAAAGCTGTACGATAGAATATAATGGCAGAGTTATTGGTTGCTTTGGTGAGGTTCATCCTGCAGTGCAGACTGCTTATGGTCTGCCACAAGCAGTTTATCTGTTTGAATTGGAGATAGAACCTTTAGTCGATGCCGCGACACATATTCCTCAGCATACACACTTACCTAAGTTCCCTGGCACTTCACGTGATATTGCAGTAGTTGTTCCGGCAGAGATTGCCATGAGCGAATTGGTAGAAGTAATTAAAGCTAATGCCGGCGATTTATTGCAAACAGCAAAGGTATTTGACGTATATACAGGAAAACAGGTTGCTGAGGGCTGCAAGAGCATGGCTTTCAATTTGACGTTCCAGGCCAGCGACAGGACTTTGACAGATGATGAGATTGATATTGTTATCAAAAGAGTAGTGGCTGCCGTAAGCGAAAATTTCAAGGCAAAACTAAGAGATTGATTTAGTTGCTGCAATGTACAAATAAATGTTTGCACATTGCTTCTATAAATAATAGCAATATTGTTTAAAATACCAACCGAAGGAAGGTCAAAAAATGGCACTGAAAAGATATTCTTTTGGCTATGGCCATGGAACTCAGGAAATTGATTTACCGGAAGAAAAAGTTCTTCAAGTTATTAATGGCAATCCATCAAGCAAAATTGATGATGTCAAGGCAGCTACGCTTGAAGCTATACGTAATCCTATTGGTACAGACCCTTTGCAACAAATAGTAGAGGCAGGCGACAAAGTTGCTATTATTGTCAGCGATATTACCCGTAGCTGGATTAGAAGTAATGAGTTTTTACCGGTGATAGTCGATGAATTAAATCTTG
>JBOFWD010000229.1:0-7664 GCA_051653445.1 Acidaminococcaceae bacterium
TAGAATGCCGCCCTGTCACGGCGGAGGTCGTCGGTTCGAGTCCGATCCGGGTCGCCATTATGCCTCGGTAGCTCAGTCGGTAGAGCAACGGACTGAAAATCCGTGTGTCGACAGTTCGATTCTGTCCTGAGGCACCATCGTTATGCGGAAATAGCTCAGCGGTAGAGCACCGCCTTGCCAAGGCGGGGGTCGCGAGTTCGAATCTCGTTTTCCGCTCCATTTTATGGCGACATAGCCAAGCGGTAAGGCAGAGGTCTGCAAAACCTTTATCCCCAGTTCGATTCTGGGTGTCGCCTCCACTTCATGCCGGGGTGGCGGAACTGGCAGACGCAAGGGACTTAAAATCCCTCGGAGAGTGATCTCCGTACCGGTTCGATTCCGGTCCTCGGCACCATGAAATTTTTAAATTTTCTAAAAGAGCGCCCGGCTTGGGGCGCTCTTTTGCTTATAACTCATTTTATAGAAAAGAGGGATTGTAATGACAAATGGTTTCGCTGGTCTTAAAGTATGCTCCAGGACAGTTGACCTCCTGAAAAAAGCAGGAATTACTAAACCTATGCCTGTTCAGGAACAGGTAATACCTGCAATTTTTGCAGGGAAGGATGTCATCGCCAGGGCTCAGACGGGAACCGGTAAAACTTTGGCATTTCTGGTTCCTTTAATGGAAAAAATAGACTCTGAAAAAAAATATGTGCAGGCTTTGATTATAGCGCCAACGAGAGAGTTGGCAATGCAGATTTCTGTAGAAGCCAAAAAGCTAGTTGGTGACACAGGCGTCAAAATACTTGCGGCTTGTGGTGGCCGTGACTTGGAACAGCAAAAACAGAAAATGCAGAATGTGACCCATATTCTTGTTGGAACTCCAGGACGTCTTCTTGATCATATTCGTCGTGGCAATACCAGCTTGGGCGGTGTTAACTATCTGGTTCTTGATGAAGTTGATGAAATGCTGGAACAAGGATTTATTGATGAAGCTGCAGAATTGATAGCTATGACGAACAAAGAAAGGCAAACAGTTCTTTGTTCAGCAACCTTATCGGAAGAAGTGAGAAAACTAGGTAAGAAGATTAGCAGGAATACGGCTTTAATTGATATAAATCCTGAACAAGCTACTGTCGCTGGCATCGAACAAATTTGCATCAAAACGACAGAGGAATATAAACAAAAAGCATTAGAAACACTAATACAAAGATATAATCCATATTTGATGATTATTTTCTGTTTCAGCAAAGAACGAGCCATTGCGCTGGAGGAATGGCTGGCCACGAAACAATACAACGTCGACGTTTTGCATGGTGAAATGTCACAGGCCAAGAGAAAAACAGTTATGAAAGCTTTCCGTGATGCAAAATTGCAGCTGTTGGTTGCAACTGATTTAGCAGCACGTGGTCTGGATATTGAGGGCGTCACTCATGTCATCAACTATGATATTCCTCATGATGTAGACTGGTACGTTCATCGTATAGGAAGAACCGGCAGGGCTGGCAGAGACGGCATGGCCGTGACTTTGTATACTGCTGATGAAATACGTTGGTTGAAGCAAATTGAAGAAAAACTTAACATACAGATGGAAAAACAGAATTTGGCAGGAGAAACCATTGCCAGAAGAGGCACTAAGAGGCCGGTGCTTAAAGTTAATAAAGACAAATCGGCCGAAAAAGTCCAGTGTGCTAAGAATGCTGTGAAACCAGGCAAGGGATGGGCCAAGGCAAAGTCTGCTAAAAAAACTAAAAAGGCAGGTGGCAAAAATGAAAGAGGTAAATCAAGAAAGAGTAAATAGATTAATAGAGGGAATCGCGAACTTTGGTAAGACTGAAAAGGGAATTACCAGATTAGCTTATTCCAAAGAAGATTTTGCTGCGCAAAAATGGCTTTTGGAGCAGATTGCTGATTTGAAACTTACGGTTAAACAAGATGCTGTCGGCAATACTTTTCTGCGTAGGGAAGGCAATAATAATCATCTGCCTCCAGTTGCGATGGGTTCTCATCTTGATACAGTCGCGCAGGGCGGTGCTTACGACGGCGTGTTGGGTGTTGTGGGCGCTCTTGAAGTTTTATATATGCTGGAGAATGAGGAACTTGAAAATCCAATAGAGGTAATAATCTTCAGAGCAGAGGAATCGACTAGATTTGGTTTTGCTACTATTGGCAGTAAAATCATGGCTGGAATAGGTTCTCCCAAGAAATTTTCCTCAGCAGCCAAGAAAAATGAAATGAATTTTGAAGAATGCCTGAAAGAAAACGGCTATGCTCCTGATGAATATCTAAAAGCCGTCAAACAAGATGGGGCTTTTAAGTGCTTTCTTGAATTGCATATAGAGCAGGGCAAAGTGCTTGATGAGACAGGCGAGAGGATTGGTATTGTCCGTAATATTGCTGCGCCTACGCGTTTTAAAATTATTATAGAAGGTATTGCAGACCATTCGGGGGCAACTCCTATGGGCTTCCGAAGAGATGCGCTTGTTGCAGCTGCTAAGTTAATTTTGGCAGTACAGGAAGCTGCTACCGAAGAGTCTGAAAATG
Source organism: Acidaminococcaceae bacterium (assembly GCA_051653445.1). Lineage (GTDB taxonomy): Bacteria > Bacillota > Negativicutes > Acidaminococcales > Acidaminococcaceae > RZYP01. Next base: position 2,524 of record JBOFWD010000229.1, read on the forward strand.
GAACTGTTGCGACGGTTGGGATTGTCGAAACAGAACCAGGTTCCATTAATGTTATTCCGGGCAAAGTTACTTTGTGGGTCGACTTACGAGGAGTAGACAGCGAAAGCATTCAAAATGCGATGGAAAGCATTAATGAAGCTGTAAGTATTGTGGCGGAAGAAGACAGTGTCAGGATAACGGTTGATATGTTGACTTCAGATGAACCTGTTCCTTTGTCAGAAGAACTGGCGTCAATGTTTGAAGAGATTTGCCAGGAAAAAGATGTCACTTATCGTGTTATGAACAGCGGAGCTGGTCACGATGCTATGCATATGACGAAATTGGCTCCAACAAGCATGATTTTCATTCCCTGCAAAGAAGGGATAAGTCATAATATTGCTGAATATGCAAGTCCGCAAGATATTTCTGCCGGTATAGAGGTATTGGCCGCGGCTGTGAAGCGCTTGGCAAAATAGGTGAATGATAACTATTTTAAAACAAAAGTGCTATAATTAAACAGAATTATTCATATCAAAGCGAGGGAAAAGCATGGAAGAAGTTCGTGTCAGATTTGCCCCGAGCCCCACAGGTTATTTGCACATTGGTGGAGCCAGGACAGCTTTGTTTAATTGGTTGTACGCCAAAAGCAATGGCGGGAAATTGATTCTGAGAATAGAGGATACTGATACCGAAAGGTTAAAAGAAGACTCAGTTAGTCAGATTCTTACCAGTTTGAAATGGCTGGGCATAAATTGGGACGAAGGCCCTGAAGTCGGAGGAAGTTGCGGACCTTATTTTCAATCAGAACGCAAGGCTCTTTATCAGCGTGAAGCAGAGCGACTTTTGGCTGAGGGAAAAGCTTATTGCTGCTTTTGTACGCCTGAAAATTTGGAAGCCGAAAGAGAAAAACAGCGTAAAGCTAAACAACCGTTCCGCTATGCTCGTACCTGCCGTGAATTAGACGCAGAAGAAGTAAAAGAACGTATTGCAGCTGGCGAAAGTTATTCATTGCGGATTAAGATACCAAAAGAAGGTCAAGTTGTTGTCCATGATATGATTCATGGCGATGTTAGTTTCGACCTTGCTCAGCTTGATGACTTTGTCATCATGAAAAGTAATGGGATGCCTACATATAATTTTGCTGTTGTTATAGATGACCATATGATGAAAATCAGTCATGTTTTGCGTGCGGAAGAACATCTTTCCAATACTCCGAAACAGATTCTTCTTTATGAAGCTTGTGGTTTTGAAGTGCCTAAGTTTGGCCATATGCCGATGATTCTTGCGCCTGATCGCAGCAAATTGAGCAAACGCCACGGTGCTACTTCTGTAGAAGAATTCAGAGAGCAAGGATATTTGCCGCAGGCGATTATCAATTATCTGACCTTGTTGGGATGGGCACCGGGGAACGAGCAAGAAATTTTTTCTCTGGAAGAAACTTGCCAGCAGTTTAAGTTTGAAAAAATGTCTAAAAAAGCGGCAGTCTATGACACCAAGAAACTTACCTGGCTGAATGGACAATATTTGTCAGTGCTCCCACTGAAAGAAATCATGCCGGAAGTGAAACCCTTTTTTGTTAAGGCTGGCTTAGTTGATGAAAATTGGCTTGAAACTAATGCGTCATATTTTGAAAAATTAATTGATGTTGTGCGTGTTCGCGTGAAAACTCTGCAAGAGGTAGTCGATGCCAGCACGTATTTCTTCAAAGATTTGGCAGAATATGATGAAAAAGGCGTTGCAAAACATTTCAAACCTGAGGCAGTTGAAATATTGACTGAATGTTTAATGGGTTTGGAAGCATTAGGAGAGTTCTCGTTAGAGAACACGGAAAAGGTTTATAATGATATCGCTGAAAAAACCGGCTTGGCTTTAGGCAAGGTTATTCATCCGACCCGACTTGCCCTGACTGGTCGTACCGTAAGCCCGGGACTTTTTGATGTTATGATGCTTTTGGGTAAGGAGAAGACCATAAAGCGCATAAAAGAAGCGATCATATTTATTAATTCATTATAGGGGCTTGTTTTTCTCAATGAAATTATGTATAATAGGTCCTGTACTTTCCGGGATGGTGTAATGGTAGCACAGATGATTCTGGATCATCTTGTCTGGGTTCGAGCCCTAGTCCCGGAGCCAAACGGCCCCATGGTCAAGTGGTTAAGACGCTGCCCTCTCAAGGCGGAGTCAGGGGTTCAATTCCCCTTGGGGCTACCACTTAAATGTAAAACCGCATTCGAAAATCGAATGCGGTTTTTTTATAATCCTCATGTTCAATTGCGACGAATAGTAGAAATCATTGTATTCAAATAATAACCCATCGGATATTATCCGATGGGTTTGTTGACTATTTTAAAAGTTGCATCATTATATTGATTTTATTACTTATGGCTTCCTGTTCTGCTTTTTTTGCTTGTTCTTCAAGTTCCTCGGCATTCGGTCTGTAACCTATACTTATTAATACTAATATGATTAAAATAATCAGACTAATTTTTCGTTTCACGCAATCATCCCTTTTTGTTTATTTCAAAAATATTATAACATTCCTTATTGTCAGAGAACAAATTATTTTTAGTAAATGAATTAAGAGGTGAGATTTAAGTGATTTGCATTATTTTGAAAGCATAAAAACAAAATTTTCAGATAATACTGTTGGTTTTTCTTATGATCAGATTTAGAATTAAGCTAAGAAGTTTATGTTATAAAAAATGCTAAATTATTTAATGTGAAAATACTGGACAAATGCCTTACCTTTGGTTATAATTATTTTAGATCAAAGGGGATCTTTCTATTTTTGCGTCTATGCATATAATTGAAAGGTTTCCTTTATTTTTTTATAAATCCCAAATAGTCATATCAGATTGAGGAGGAATTTAAATGAAAAAATCAGATTTGCTTTATGTTATCCCACCTGCCCAACACAACAGAGAAGACTTAGTGTCTTTATTGGAGCTCCATCCGGAAATAAAATTTGTTTCTTTTGTTGGTATTGATTTCGCTGGTAATGATACCGATGAAAAAATTCCTATTTCTTTGTTTATTGAAGAAATGGATGTTTTTCTAAATCAACATGGTCCACAGACCGATGGTTCTTCAGTCGTTATGCCGGGTATTGCTACTTTGAACAATGCACGTGTTGATATGATTGCGGACAAAGATGTTAATTGGTTTATTGATTATAATTGTGAACACTTTGATGCTGAAACAGGTAAAATGGTTGGAACTTTGCGTATTCCAAGCTTCCTGATTCATAATGATGTTTTTGTTGATTCCCGTTCTATTTTGAAAAACAGCATGGAGCATGTTCGTACTGAATTGCTTGCTTTATGCAAAAAATATCCTAAAATTTATGGCCTGGAACATATCGATACAAGTGAAATCAGCGACATAATCTTTACTTGTGCAACAGAACTCGAATTTTGGGTTAAATCTCCGCGTGAAGATGCTCCTATCGAAGCACTTTCTTCATCCCAGATGATGCAGGAACAGTATTGGCAAAGAACACGCGGTAATGTTCGAACTGCTTTGGAACAAGCTGTCGAAGCATTCGAACTTTACGGTTTAGGACCAGAAATGGGTCATAAAGAAGTTGGCGGTGTTAAAGGTCAGATGGATGCATCAGGTCATATGACGCACGTCATGGAGCAGCTCGAAATCGACTGGAAATACAGCGTTGGTCTGCAAACAGCTGACAATGAACTTTTGGCACGTAACCTTGTTAAAGAAATTTTCCGCATGAATGGATTGGAAGTATCTTTTCAAGCTAAACCGATTCCAGGCGTTGCCGGCAGCGGTGAACATACACATGTAGGACTTGCTGCAAAGCTGAATAATGGTAAAGTTGTGAACTTGATGTCTCCTACTGATATGAAGAAAGATTTTATTTCAGCAATGGGTTACGGCGCTATTATGGGGTTACTTAAAAACTATGAGGTTATAAACCCATTCGTATCTTCAACAAATGATTCTTTAAATAGATTGAAAACTGGTTTCGAAGCACCTGTATGTATCGTTACATCTTTGGGCCATACTCCTGATGTGCCTTCACGCAACAGAACAATTCTTGCTGGTTTGGTTCGTGATATCGATAACCCGATGGCAACAAGATTTGAAATGCGTTCACCTAATCCATATACCAACACATATTTGGCAATAGCTGTGTTCTATTTATCGATGTTAGATGGCATCAAAGCTTGTGTTGAATCTGAAAAGAATCTGGATGAACTTTGTGCAGAGTTATCCAAAAAGTATGGTGAAGAAGGTTTCTATCTCGAAAAAGACAGGGAATATCGTTCTGAAGAAGACGTTTTCGAAGATTTCTCCGAAGATCAACGCAATAAATTATTCGGCAAACCACCTGCAACCGTGTGGGAGAATATGCTTGCCTTTAAGGAACATCCGGAAAAAACAGCGGTTCTTACAAACAACAATATCATCAGACCGGTGTTCGTAGATTCATTTGTTCAAGGTGCATTAATTCGTTGGAAGACAGAACTTGTTAACAGAATTTTGCCTGATAACCTTGCTGAAGTTATGGAAATGTATTGCATGCATGAAGCCGGAGAATCAGCTTGGGATGATGAAGTTTGGACAAAAATTGATGAACTAAGACGCTATTTGTTTAAAGATGGTGTGAATGGCCTTTGCTTGGCTACACAAATACGCAAAGCAGTTCGTGAAGAGGATTTTGCCAGAGCTTCTGAATTACAACTGGAAATGGCTTCTAAAATGGCGGAACTCAGAGCATTGTATTATGACTACAAATTAAATATTATTGATTAATTTTCAAAAGATTAGACAGGCAGCGGTGCTGCCTGTTTTTTTTTGAAAAACATTGAGGCATAAACATAAATATGCTAAAATGGACTGTGTATTCGTAAAATTTGCGTAGAATGTAAAAACTTGCTCTGGGAGGCTGCAATGAAAAAACCTTTCAACATGTTTTTGGTTTGTTGTGTTATGCTGTTTTACTGTTCAGGCGTTGCTTTTGCCTCATCCGATATTGTTGCGAAACGAGGAATGAATGAGGAAATTGTTGGACAGATTCAAGCGATGCTATGGGAAATGAAACTTTATGATGGTGACATTGACCAAGAATTCGGGCCGAGGACAGAACAGGCTGTAAAGAATTTTCAGCGAAAGATTAACAAAACACAGGATGGTATTGT
>JBOFWD010000230.1:0-8872 GCA_051653445.1 Acidaminococcaceae bacterium
TAGGGAAATATATGACAAAAGTATTTTCCCCGCAAAAAACACTTCTGGATCATTTTTTCGCTCCAATTGAAAATGCCATTTATCGTCTGGCAAAATTGGACTCTGCTATTGAGATGAATTGGCGAGAATATGCCAAAAATCTTATCCTGTTTAATTTGTTGGGTGTTTTATCTGTTTACCTTATACAGGTCTTTCAAGACATGCTTCCTCTCAATCCGCAAGAAATTAGTGCTGTTGAACCATGGCATGTTGCTTTAAATACCGCTGTAAGTTTCGTCACCAATACAAACTGGCAAGCTTATGCTGGTGAAAATACCATGAGCTATTTTACTCAAATGGCTGCTCTCACAGTGCAAAACTTTCTTTCTGCTGCTACCGGACTAGCAGCAGCGATAGCTCTTATAAGGGGGCTGACGCGCAAAACGGCTGGAACCATTGGTAATTTCTGGTTTGATCTTGTTCGCGGTACAATACGTATCTTGTTGCCAATTTCTCTAATTATTTGCATATTTCTTGTTCAACAGGGAGTACCTCAAACTTTAGGACCATCTGTAGATGTTACAACCCTTGAAAGTGCCCGGCAAACTATTACCTTGGGCCCGGTTGCCTCTCAGGAAGCCATCAAAATGCTTGGTACAAACGGCGGTGGTTTCTTTAACGCCAATTCTGCTCATCCTTTTGAAAACCCTACTCCGTTCACTAATTTCATTGAAATGTTGAGCATTTTCTTAATACCTGTTGGACTTTTATTCACCTATGGCAACATGGTGCAGAACAAAAGGCAAGGCTGGGCTATACTACGATCTATGTTATTTATTTTCACATTACTTTTAGCTGTTTTGTATTTAAGTGAGCTAAATGGCAACCCAATGCTGGAGTCTCTCGGAGTCAATGCACCAACAGCTTATGAAGGTAAGGAAGTACGTTTCGGCATTGCTTCTTCTGCGCTTTTTGCCAGTATTACTACAGCAGCTTCCTGCGGCGCAGTTAATACTATGCATGACAGCCTTACGCCCCTCGGCGGCTTAGTGCCCATGTTGCAAATGATGTTAGGTGAAGTTGTTGTCGGTGGTGTTGGCGCTGGTTTTTACGGAATGATGATGTTTGTTTTCATGACTGTTTTCATTATTGGGCTGATGGTAGGACGTACTCCGGAATATCTTGGCAAAAAAATCGAGGCTCATGAAATACAGATGGCAACCCTGGCCATTCTTATTCCTTCCGTCGTCGTACTGCTCGGCAGCGCTATTACTGCAGTAACAGAAGCTGGTACTGTGGGAATAGCGAACCCTGGTCCGCACGGTCTTAGCGAAATTCTTTACGCTTTTTCTTCTACAGCTGGAAACAACGGCAGTGCCTTTGGCGGTTTGACAGTAAATACTCCTTTTTATGATCTTATGCTTGCAGGCGCAATGTTGTTAGGCAGATTTGGTGTCATAATACCGGTTCTGGCGATAGCAGGCAGTATGGCCAGCAAAAAAATTACCCCGCCCAGTCCTGGCACTTTTGTTACCTATAACCTTTTATTTACTTTAATGCTAACAGGTGTCTTACTGATAGTGGGAGCCCTGACCTTCTTACCTGCTCTGGCTTTAGGGCCTATTGTCGAACATCTGCTAATGTTGAATGGCAGCAGTTTTTAAAGGAGTGTGTTCATAACAATGTATAAAAGTAATAATTTCGATAAAAAAATTATTAAGAGTTCTTTGCTAGAGGCCCTAAAAAAACTTAATCCACGTATACAAATAAAAAATCCCGTCATGTTTATAGTTTATATAGGGGCCTTATTAACTACGCTTCTAATGTTCAGAGATATTATGCAGCAAGATAATATCAGCAGTTTTATTATGCAAATCAACTTATGGCTTTGGTTTACGGTCCTTTTTGCCAACTTTGCGGAAGCTATAGCGGAAGGAAGAGGCAAGGCGCAGGCACAGGCTCTTAAAGCTGCCCGCAGCCAGATAAAAGCAAAACTATATAGCGGTAGTATTATTAAGGTTGTTGATTCGGCTGAGCTTCGAAAAGGTGACCTTATTCTAATTGAAGCCGGTGATGCGGTTCCTAGTGACGGTGAAGTCGTTGAAGGCATGGCGACGGTCGACGAAAGTGCCGTTACCGGAGAATCCGCACCTGTTATCCGTGAATCAGGAGGCGACAAATCTTCTGTTACCGGTGGCACCAAAGTTTTGTCAGACTGGATCAAGGTGCGCGTAACCACTAATCCTGGTGAAACTTTCCTTGATAGAATGATTTCACTGGTAGAAGGTGCAAAAAGGCAAAAAACGCCTAATGAAATTGCACTTTCAATTTTACTGATCGGTCTGACCATCATATTTTTGATTGCAGTATCAACCTTGGAGCCTTTTGCAATTTATTCCGGAACAAGCTTATCAGTAACAACCTTGATCGCGTTGTTAGTATGCCTGATACCTACGACTATAGGAGCCTTACTTTCTTCCATCGGCATCGCAGGCATGGACAGGCTGTTGAAACGAAATGTCCTGGCAATGTCCGGCAGAGCAGTTGAAGCCGCAGGTGATGTCGATGTACTGCTTCTCGACAAAACGGGTACTATAACACTAGGCAACCGTATGGCTACTGAATTCATACCTGCACCAGGCATCAGTGAAGCTGACTTGGCAAATGCGGCGCAGCTTTCGTCTTTGGCGGATGAAACGCCTGAAGGAAGAAGCATAGTTATATTGGCCAAACAAAAATACAATCTTCGTGAACGGGACTTAACTACTTTGGGTGCAGAATTTATACCCTTTACCGCCCACACAAGAATGAGCGGCGTTAATATGAACGGTCAAGAAATCCGCAAGGGCGCCGTTGACACAATTCAGAGCTACATTAATATGAAAGGCGGAGTATTTCCTTTCGAAGTAAAAAACACTTGCGATACCATAGCCAAAAGTGGCAGTACACCACTTGTAGTAGCCAAAAACAAGCAAGTGCTTGGTACGATTCAACTAAAGGATATTGTTAAAGGCGGTATCAAGGAAAGGTTTCATGAACTGCGTCAGATGGGCATTAAGACCGTTATGATTACAGGTGATAATCCCTTAACGGCAGCAGCTATTGCAGCAGAAGCTGGTGTTGATGATTTTCTTGCCGAGGCCACGCCCGAAGCTAAATTAAAAATGATTCGCGAATACCAGGAAAAAGGCATGCTTGTTGCAATGACAGGCGACGGCACAAACGATGCGCCAGCCTTAGCCCAAGCTGATGTTGGTGTTGCAATGAACAGTGGCACCCAAGCGGCGAAAGAAGCCGGCAATATGGTTGATCTGGATTCTAATCCAACCAAACTGATTGAAGTCGTTGAAGTTGGCAAGCAGCTGCTTATGACACGCGGCTCACTAACCACTTTTAGCATTGCCAATGATGTAGCAAAGTATTTTGCCATCATACCCGCTCTTTTTGCTGATACCTATCCTTCACTTGGGGCATTCAATATCATGCATCTTGCTACTCCCGAAAGTGCTATTTTAAGTGCGGTAATATTCAATGCTTTGATTATCATAGCCCTTATTCCGCTAGCCTTGCGCGGAGTTAAATACCAACCACTAGGCGCTGATTTAATATTGCAGAAAAATATTATCATCTACGGAATTGGTGGATTAATCGTGCCTTTTCTGGGCATTAAACTTATTGACATGTTACTTTGGTTACGTTAGGCTTGAATCAAGTAATAAAAAAGGAAGATGAAAAGCATATGGTAAAATCAATTATAAATTCTTTTTTCATGATTATAATTATGACTTTAATAACAGGCATTGCATATCCATTGGCTACAACAGGAATTGCACAAATTTTCTTTCCTGCCCAAGCAAATGGTTCGCTCATAAGTTATAACGGTACAACAGTTGGTTCAAAATTTATTGGGCAAAATTTTTCAAGTGACGCTTATTTTCATAGCCGTCCTTCTGCAGCAGGCAATGATGGTTATGATGCCACCGCTTCTGGAGGCTCTAACATAGGGCCAACTAATAAAAAGCTGTTGGAAACCGCAAAAGAACGTATCATTAAAATAAAAAAAGAAAATAATCTTCCACCAGAAACATCCATACCAAGCGATTTAGTTTTGGCTTCAGCAAGTGGTCTTGACCCTCATATAAGTCCTGAATCTGCCTATCTTCAGGTTGAAAGGGTTGCGACTGCCAGAGGATTATCAGTTTCAAAAATTGAATCATTAGTCCAAAAATATACAGAACATCGGCAACTCGGTTTTCTGGGTGAGCCACGTGTTAATGTACTGGAATTAAATTTGGCTCTTGACAGTATAAAATAAATAACGCATTTAGGGTTGTATCCATATAGTGGAACAACCCTAAATGTATTTTACCAGGAGATTATACTATGCTAAAAAATAACGAAAACCGTCCTGATCCTGATGAATTATTAAAAGTGGTAAATAAAGAACTCAGGGGAAAATTGACCATTTTTCTTGGCGCTGCTGCCGGTGTAGGAAAAACATTCAGTATGTTAGAAACAGCACATGACAAAATAAACGAAGGAACAAATATTATTATTGGCTGGCTTGAAACTCACGGAAGAATCGAAACAAAAAAGCTAACCGAAGGCATTCCCTCTATCAAACCTATGCTTCTTAAATACAGGGGCAAAGAACTGCAGGAAATGGATATTGATGCTATTTTAAAAGCCAAACCGGAACTGGTACTTGTTGACGAACTTGCTCACACAAACATACCTGGCTCACGTCATGTCAGAAGGTTCCAGGATGTTGAAGAACTCCTTAATGCCGGCATCGATGTTTATACTACGCTTAATATTCAGCACATTGAAAGTCTTAACGATGTTATTGCCAGAATTACTGGTGTTATCGTCCATGAAACTGTTCCAGATTATATAGTGGAAAATGCCAATAATATAAGACTTATTGATATTCCACCAGAAGATTTGATTAAACGTTTTAAAGAAGGCAAAGTCTATGTTAATGGACAAGCTGAACAAGCCTTAAAAAATTTTTTCCGTGCCGGTAACATAAATGCTTTGCGTGAACTGACTCTTCGTTTTACAGCCAGCAGGGTTGACCATGATATGACTACTTATATGCGTTCAAACCGTATAGACGGTCCTTGGCCTGCTTCCGGAAGAGTAATGGTCTGCGTTAGTGCCAGCCCTTTTTCAGCACACCTTATTCGAGCTGCTAAGCGCTTATCCGAGGGCCTCCGGGCAGATTTCCTTGCTGTCCACATTCAAACATCTGACAATCATTTCCCTATTGGCGATAAAGAACTAGACCGCATAACGCGTAATATGCGGTTAGCCGAAGAACTAGGTGGTAAAACACTTACAATTGTAGGTGATAACCTCATAGATGAGATATTAGATGTTGCCAGTAAATACAATGTAACATCTATTGTTGTCGGCAAGCCATGCAACAGCCGCTTATGGGAACTTATGCATGGTTCTTTAGTAGATAAATTGATCCGCAAAAGTTCAGGAATCAATGTGTATGTCATTCAGAGTGATGAAGAAACTGAACAAGAATCGGCAATAAAAACCGTTTCCACCGATGTAGCAATAATATCTTGGCTACACACAGCTATCGGCTTGCTTATGGCAGCCGCCATGACTGTTATAAGCTGGTTGCTGGAGGAACAACTCGAATTGGTGAATATTGCACTTTTATATCTGCTGCCAGTATTACTCACTGCTGTATGGTGGGGCCGCTGGTCTTCTTACATAACAGCGATTGTCAGCGTTCTCGCTTTTGATTTTCTTTTTGTACCGCCTCTATTTGAATTTACTGTTTATGATATTCGCTATCTATGGAGTTTCATAATCTTTCTTGTCGTATCTTTTCTTATTGGTGGCAGGACAGAAATTCTTAAGCAAGAAGTCTATTCCGCTAAACAGCGAGAAAAAAGTGTTATCGCCCTCTATGAATTTAGTCGACAAATAGCTGCGATTAGCGACTCTGATTATATTGCTCAAGAGCTGGCAAAATACAGCAAGGATACTATCGATAGAGAAACTGTTGTGCTGATTCCTTCTGAGAATGAATCCCTCGTTGTTAAAAGATGTTACAATGACGAAAACCTGGCAGCAACAGCAGAAAAACTGCCAGAATCAGAATTCGCTGTAGCATCCTGGGTCTATGAACACGGAAAGATTGCAGGCTGCTCCACAGAAACCCTTCCAGGTTCTCGCTATCTCTTTGTACCTCTTATCAGTGGCAATAAAACAAGGGGCGTATTTGGCATATTAGTAGACGATAAAAAAATTAATGCCGAGGAAAAACGACTTATCGATGCCTGGGCAGGCCTTACAGCTATCGCCATAGAAAGAATCACCTTAGCAAAAACCGCACGGCAAGCTGAGTTAATGACAGAATCAGATAAAATTCGCAATATAGTTTTTAATTCTATTTCTCATGAACTGCGCACTCCTCTTTCGACTATTATCGGTTCTGCCTCAGCCTTGCTTGACAAAAGCATAGTATATAGTATTGACCTGCAAAGAGAATTGCTGGAAACAATCCAAGATGGTGCTGTCAGAATGGAACGCTTAGTAGCAAACCTTTTGGATACAGCTCGCTTGGAAAGCGGCCATATGACACTAAAAATAGACTGGTGTGATCTTGAAGATATTGTTGGGATTGCGTTGCGTCGATTAGGCGATGTTACAAAAAAATACAACATTATAATTAAATTACCAGAAAATCTCCCCTTAATCAGAGCAGACGAAACACTTTTGGAGCAAGTTCTTCTGAATCTATTTGATAACGCGTTGAAATATTCTCCTGTTGGCAATAACATATTCTTAACGGCTGTATTAGCCGGCGACAATCTTAGAGTCAGTATCAGTGATAATGGGCCAGGTATTACCGCAAAGGACATAGAGCATGTTTTTGACAAATTTTATCGTGCTAAACAAGCCATAAAAACATCCGGTACGGGCCTTGGCCTATCGATTTGCAAAAGCATAATAGAAGCACATAAGGGTAATATTCGTGCAGAAAACATGCCAGATGGCGGCGCTCAGATAAGTTTCCTCATTCCAATAAATCTTGATGATGTTCCTACACCTTCAAAAGCAGGTGAAAAATATGAGTGATAATGCCCTTCGCATACTTGTTATTGATGACGAACCACAGATAAGGAAACTTTTAAAAGTTTCCTTATCTGCCTATGGATACAACATTGACCAAGCCGAATGTGGGCGAGATGGAATCAGCCAAACTGCCTTTTTCAAGCCAGATTTAATAATGGTAGACTTAGGGCTACCAGATATTGACGGCAAAGATGTCATACGGCAAATCCGCGAATGGTCTAATGTACCAATAATAATTTTAACAGCTCGAGATCAGGAACAGGAGAAAATTGCTGCTTTAGATGCAGGTGCTGACGATTACGTCACAAAGCCATTCAGCATGGGTGAACTTTTGGCTCGTATACGTGTATGTTTAAGACGTTCAGTGCAAGGTGATGATGAACCTGTCCTTACTTGCGGCGGTCTAAAAGTAGACTTGCTTCTTCGCAAAATAACAGTAGAAGGGCGAGAAGTTAAATTAACTCCAACGGAATATGAAATAATCAAGCTAATGGCTAAAAATGCCGGAAAAGTTTTAACACACAAACAGCTTTTAAAGGCGGTTTGGGGAAACTATTGTGATGATGATACTCATTATATTCGCGTTTATATCGCTCAACTCAGGCGCAAAATAGAGGTTGATCCAGCACAGCCGCACTATATCATAACTGAATCCGGCGTCGGCTATAGGTTGCTATGTTAATAATGAGGGGAAGTGCTCCTTCCAGTGGAAATAAAAAAAATAAAAGGCCACACCTTTTGTATTGATACAGGTATGACTTATGTTCCCTTTTATAAAATTAATGACCATGACATCATTATGCTTGACACTGGCTGGGCAACGGGCGAGCAAAAAGGAATTGCGGATATCCTGCAAAAAAATGCTTTTAAAATAGTTGGCATCATCAACAGCCATGCCCATATTGATCACAGCGGCAATAATGCTTATTTCAGAGAAAAGTATGGCTGCCAAATTGCCATGCCAGAATGCGAAGCAATGGTTTGCAGTTCTCAAACCAACCTTAAACTTTATTACTATATGCTGTCACTCTCTGAGATAGCAGAACATCTTGGACATATGGTATGTCCCGTAGATTTGCCGATTGCCGATAATCAATCCAGCATTGAAATGTGCGGAATTGAATTCGAAATTTTGCATACGCCAGGGCATAGTCCTGCTCATATCTGCCTTATTACACCGGATGATGTTGTTTATATTGCCGACGCGCTCATCAGCCATGACGTGATGAATGGTGCGAAAATGCCTTACGCTTATATTCTTTCCGAAGATTTGCGAAGTAAGGAAAAATTATATAATCTGAATTACAGCAAATATGTCATAGCACACAAAGGCATTTATGAAGATATCAATGAACTCATAACGGATAATATCAACTTCTATCAGCTGCGGGCAGAAAAAATACTCGAGCTGATCGTAAAACCTATGACTATGCAAGAACTCATGGAGGCAGTTATTACCAACTTTAATATTCATATGGCTACCGTCTACAAATATAACTTGATAGAAAGAATGCTACGCTCCTATCTGGAATACTTAGATGAAAAAAAACGCATAACATTAATGCTTGTTGACGGTTTTCTCAAATATTCAAAATAAGTAAAAAGCAATGCACAATAAAATGACCAGGAGTTTCAAAATTTTGAAACTCCTGGTCATTTTATTTAAACCCATAATTCAATTTCGCTGATCTTGGACAGCCACCCCAGCAAGTAATCATCCTTGCCGTTTTCATCTTCTCATTCAACTCCGTCATAGCCGGCATCTTCAACCGCTTCACGCATAGCTCCC
>JBOFWD010000231.1:0-4446 GCA_051653445.1 Acidaminococcaceae bacterium
TGTTCATTTTATCATTAATGTTCTGCGATCCTTCCGGTTCAGTCCCGCCTTCTTCATAAATTGGTTTCATATTGGCAAGACTGCTTTTTATATCAAAATTAGTTACACCTGAATGTATTTCATATCCATGGAACTGACATCCTGACAATGCTTGAAAAATGCCATTTACGTTGCTGAAAGTTCCCTCAACCTGAATGGTCCTTTTCTTTTCTGCAAAAATTGTTTCAACATCAAGTAAGCCAATACCTGCAATGTCCCCACCCTCTTCTACGCCAAAAGGATCGGATATTTTGCGGCCCAGCATCTGATAACCTCCACAGACACCGAAAACCACTGTGCCGGCATTGGCTTTTTTCAGAATTTCAGCCTCAAAACCATTTTGTCTCAACCACAAAAGATCACCAATTGTATTTTTTGTTCCCGGGATTATTATCATATCCGGATTTTGCAGATCGCCAAGGCTTCTGACATAACGCAAGGAAACACCAGGTATAAGTTCAAAAACATTGAAATCGGTATAGTTGGACATTCTTGGAATTTTAATTACCGCTATATCTACAGGCTGAACCTCACTTTTACCATCAAGCCTTTCAGACAAGCTGTCTTCATCTTCAATATCAACTTGAAGCATCGGTAGAACACCTACTACAGGAATACCGGTCTTTTCTTCAATCATATCAAGTCCTGGGCGCAAAATATTTATATCACCGCGGAACTTATTAATAACAAGTCCTTTGACCATGGCCCTTTCGTCTTCTTCCAAAAGCATCAAAGTTCCATAAATTGAAGCGAATACCCCACCCCTGTCAATATCAGCAACAAGCAATACAGGTGATTTTGCCATTTTGGCCATTCCCATATTAACTATATCCTGTCCACGCAGATTGATTTCAGCAGGGCTTCCTGCTCCTTCAATCACAATGACTTCATTCTCTGCATCAAGTTGATTATAAGCCTTCATTATTTCCGGAATTAATTGAGTTTTGAAAGCAAAATATTCACTTGCTGTCATAGTGCCTATGGCTTCACCATTAACAATAACCTGTGACCCTTTGTCACTTGTCGGTTTCAATAAAATTGGATTCATCAAGGCACTAGGTTCAATATTAGCTGCTTCAGCCTGAACAACTTGTGCCCGTCCCATTTCAGCGCCATTGCGTGTAATAAATGAGTTCAAAGCCATATTTTGTGACTTAAAAGGTGCAACCTTATAGCCATCCTGATTAAACACACGGCATAGTCCTGCTGTAACAAGACTTTTTCCAGCGTTCGACATGGTTCCCTGCACCATAATTGCCTTTGCCATTAATTACTATCTCCCCTCAAATAAGAATTTAATAATATCATAATAACTATCTACCGAAGGCTTTGGCATACTCTCCTGATTGAGGTAACAAGCCACTACGGGAACATTACCTTTGGAGTGTTTGCCGGTGATTGAACTGGTAACATGGTCACCACATAACAATATTTTTGTGGGTTCAGTGATTTTGCTAACTATATGTCCAAAAAATTCTTTGTCAATACGATTGATAAAATCAGCCTTACCCATATAATCATAGCGATGTGCCGCTTCATCTGCACCATTAAAATGCGTTAATACGAACTCTTCTCTAGCAAGAAGTTCTATTGTCATTTTAGCTTTCTCAGCTATAACTGTATCTACATCAGCCGTCCCACCTAAAACAATAGGCTGTTCCATGTTCATGGCACGCGCAATACCCCTTACAATTTCAGTTGCGCAGACAACAGCACCCTTTTTACTATGCAGCTTTTCAAAAGTAGGCATGGTTTTTCTTTCTGAAATGCCCCAAGGATAAAACATATACCGCACTCCATTACGGTTAAATTTTTCCAAGGCCTTGCTCATTTCATCAATAAAATTACTAATCAGCAGCGAATTGTTTTTTAAATCAGCAAGCAGTTCATTAACATTAGCTCCCAAACTTTCATGTGGAGGATTTACTGTGCAAGCATCCAAAAGTTCCTGCTTTTTATCAACAATTAAGAGGTTACGATAATGTGATAAATGCAAAAACTCTATATTAGTACAAAATTCATCGCCAATTGCTGCCGCTTCTTCCATTTCAGCAGCCGTCAATCCTTGAGCATTAAAAGATATCAGACGTCCGACACTATCAACGGAAACCAGATTGCACCTTAAAACCATTTCATACTCTGAAATATCACGATTATGGGCGAGAAGTTCCAAATATGCTCTGTTACGAGGAAAATCTATCTGTTCAACACCCAGCAAACGTAAAATGCAGCCAAGGCTCTCCGGGATAAAATCATCTTCACAAATGCTCACAAACTTTGTAGTGCCGATTTTAATCAATTCATCTATATTATCATGTCTGGCAAAGTCAAATGGTGTTTTACCGTTTAGCTCCGGTATTGCATCATCACCTAAACCATCAATTATTACTAGCAATGTTTTCATTCTTCAATAATTTCCTAACCGCTTTTATTAGAAGTTTGTTTTGAGAAATAGTTCTTACAGCAATTCTATAATAATTATCATCCAAGTTATGATAATTTGCGCACTTACGTATGAGAAAACCCTCTTTTTGAAGTTTTTCCGCCAATCTTGGGATGGAATCGGCAGAAAAGAAAATATAATTTGCTTTGGATCCGTATACCTTAAATCCAAGCCTGCGCAAATTATACATCAGATAATGTCGCTCTCTTTTAATGTATTCCTTGGACCTTGCTAAATATTCCTCTTCATCCAAGGCACTTAAGCCTGCAGCCTGTGCCAAAGTTGAAACACTCCAATCCTGGCCATTTTCTCTGCATCTATCAATAATATTCCCGTTACTTGTAAGACAATAACCAAGTCTTATGCCTGCCATGGCATAAGTTTTTGTAAAAGCCTTTAATATTATTAAATTTTCATATGAACTGAGATATTCCTTTAAAGAAAAAGCTTCTTCCTTATCAACAAAATCCATGAAACATTCATCAACCAAAAGATAAGTAGCTGTTGATCTGCACTTATCTAATATTTTCAGCAACAATTTTTCGTCTGTTAATTGTCCGGTTGGATTATTCGGATTGCAAATAACAACCATATCTGTATCATTATTAATTTTATGCAAAATGCCTTCATCAACGCAAAAATCATTTTTTTCACTTAGATTGAAATAATTAATTTCACAATTAACCGTTGATAAAGCCTTCTCGTAATCAGCAAAAGTTGGTGCCAGCAGAATCGCTTTAGCCGGCTTGATAGCTAGAGCAAGTTTAAACAAAACATCAGCAGCTCCATTGCTTAAAAAAATATAATTTTTCTCTAAATTATGATATTCGGCAAGTTTCTCCGTAAGTTTGCGACAAAAAGGATCTGGGTAATCTGCGCAAACATTAATTGCTGTTTTTAGCGCATTTTTTACCCCTTTTGGCAGTCCTAGGGGATTTATATTAGCGGAAAAATCTATTAATCTCTTTCCTTCAGGCAAAGAATATACATCTCCGCCATGTACATAATTATACATAATGACCAATCCTTTATCTTATCAATGTGGCCAGCTTTATTAATGCAAAAATTATCAAACTGATGATAGCAGTCAAATACATTAAACTATTAATACTTTTAATATCATCAGCTTTTACTGGTCTTATGTCATCACCGATAGTATCTTTGTGCACAAATTTTCCAAAATAAAAATGCCCTCCGCCCAGTTGTATGTTAAGAGCACCGGCGCAAGCTGATTCAGTTTGTGCTGAATTTGGGCTTAAGTGATTGTAACGATCCCTAAAAAAGATTTTGGCTGCTGCTTTATAGTCATAATTCAAAAAGAAGCTTGCTGCTATCATAAATATTCCTGCCAAACGTGAAGGAATATAGTTCGCTATGTCATCAAGTCTGGCAGCACAGCGACCGAAATAAAAATACTTTTCATTCTTGTAGCCAACCATCGAATCCATCGTATTTATGCTTTTGTAAAGAAAAGCCAGCGGAGCTCCTCCAATAAACATGTAAAACATTGGTGCGATTATGCCGTCCGCAGTATTTTCCGCCACGGTTTCAACTGCAGCCTTAGTTACTTCTTCGGAACTGAGTTCCTTAGTATCTCTGCCGACTATCCAGGAAAGTTGTTTTCTGGCTGCTGCCAAATCGCCGTTTATGAGCTCTTTATAAACCTTCATGCTTTCTTCTTCTAAGCATTTGGTCGCAAAAATTTGGTAAAACATGATTGTTTCAAGACCATAAACAACCAAAGGGTTAATCGAAGCTGCCCATTTAAGAATGAAATAAGGAACAAAGAAAGAAGCTGCCGTTACGATTAATACGAGCAGTAGGCCGCCAAGAAGCAACTTTTTTTCACTACCGCCAAAAATCCTACGTAAAAACTTTTCCATATGTGAAATTAAGTTCCCAATCAAACAAATTGGATGGGGCAACCAACGTGGATCGCCAAAAATCAGGTCAAGAATAAAACC
>JBOFWD010000232.1:0-10069 GCA_051653445.1 Acidaminococcaceae bacterium
TGTTGCTTCACCGTCCATTATCTGACGCATCGCCTCAGTTGTTTCCTGCAAGGTAAGATCCTTGCCTGCTGATAATTTACTGATAGCTTGTGCAATCATTACTGTTCAACTCCTATCTCCAAGAAATTTCTTATAATCCGCATGCCATCAGGCGTCATAATGGATTCCGGATGGAACTGTACGCCGTAGACTTCGTAATCCCGGTGTTTTAGTGCCATGATTTCGCCGTCTTCAGTTTCCGCAGCGACGATAAGTTCTGCCGGCAGCCCTTCTTTTTCTACGACCAGCGAATGGTATCTTGCTGCGGGAAAACTTTCCTGCAAACCTTCAAATAATTTGCATTTGCCTTTTATCATGATTTTGCTCTGCTTGCCATGTACGAGCTGCGGTGCCGGAACGACTGTGCCGCCAAAAACTTCCCCAATGGCTTGATGCCCTAGACAAACTCCCATAATTGGCAAGCTGCCTTTTAATTTTTGCAGCACTTCTTCACAAATTCCGGCATCTTTGGGATAACCTGGTCCAGGAGAGAGAATAATATGGGACGGCTTAAGCTCAGCAATTTCTTCTACCGTTATCTTGTCATTGCGCTTTACCATTACATCCTGGTTGATGCTGCCGACAAACTGATAAAGGTTAAAGGTGAAACTATCATAATTATCTATAATCAAAATCATTTTTGTCCCTCCTCATCTCGCCTTGGTGGTTTCGCGCAAAGCATTGAATACTGCTCCCGCTTTATTCATACATTCCTGATATTCATTTTCCGCTACGGAGTCAGCGACGATGCCCGCGCCGGCCTGTACATAAACTTTGTTTGCCCGCTTTACCATCGTTCTGATTGTTATGCAAACGTCAAGGTTTCCTGAAAAATCAATGTAACCCATACCACTGCCATAAGGTCCGCGTGCAGTCGGTTCCAGCTCGTCAATAATTTCACAAGCCCTGATTTTGGGTGCTCCCGACAGCGTGCCCGCGGGGAATATCGAACAAAGTGCGTCGAGATTGTCTTTGTCGTCCTTCATCTCGCCGGTTACCCTCGTCGTGATATGCATTACATGTGAAAAACGGCTGATTTTTTTGTAATCCAGAACCTTGACCGTCCCGAAGCTGCTGACGCGCCCCACATCGTTTCTGCCCAAATCAACCAGCATGTTATGTTCGGCAATTTCTTTTTCGTCAGCCAGCAGTTCTTCTTCCAAACGCAGGTCTTCGCTTTCCGTTGCTCCCCTTGGTCTCGTTCCCGCAATCGGCATCGTCGTTATCTCTTTACCATTTATTTTCACTAATGTTTCCGGAGAACTGCCCGCAATTTCAACATCATCATTCTTGATCAGAACCATATATTGCGAAGGATTAGTTGTGCGTAAAATCCGGTAGACATTGAAAAGACTCTGATCATAATCTGCGGCAAACTGCTGGCTGAGCACGACCTGAAAAATGTCGCCTGCTTTTATATACTGTTTACCTTTTTCTACCATCGCCAGATAATCTTCCTTATTCATGTTCGGCTTCATATCGCCTAACTTAGCAGGTACAAATTCCGGATAAGTTCCGGCCTTTTTAAGCATCTGCTTGATCTGCCCGATCTCCCTTTCAGCTTTGCGATAGTTTACTTCTACATGATCCGTCTTCACATTGACAATGATGAATATTTTTTGTTTCAAATGGTCAAACGCTATTACTTTGTCGAACAACATCAGGTCAAAATCAGGGAACTCCGTTTTTTTATCAGGAGAAAACTTGAAATCAGATTCGCAATATTTGAAGAATTCATAGGCGAAGTAACCCACGAAGCCACCGGTGAAAGGCGGAAGGTCTTTTAACTTGGGCACCTTATACTCTGCAAGCACTTCCCGCAGACAATCGACGGGATTATCACTGGTAAATTTAACAGCGGCTGTATTCTTGACTTCCATCGAGTTATCCTTGGCTGCAATGCGTACTATCGGATCAAAGCCGATGAAGGAATAACGTCCCCATTTTTCTCCGCCCTCAACACTCTCCAGCAGGAAGTAATTATTGCTGCTTTCCCTCACTGAATTCAAAAAGCTGATTGGTGTCATCATATCGGCGAAAACTTCTGCACATACCGGCACCGCGCTGAAGTTTTTTTCATATTTTTTAACTTCCTCTAACGCTAAATTTAACACTTTGTTTCCTCCTCGCAACTTTATAAAAATAGACGGTTACGTTACTCAAACTACGTAAACACGTCTTGGCATTTAGCAATTTAAGAAGCGTAACCGTCCATAGTTTAAAAAAACACCTGTCCTTATGCAAGGACAGATGTATAAACCTGCGGTACCACCTTGTTTTATGGGATTACTCCCATACTCTTACGCAGAATGCCAACACATTCCTCATCAATAACGCAGATGCTGCGTTGCGGAATACTCTCGATTTTCATCGATTTGACCGCACCCTCGGTGGTCCATTTGTCGAACTGCATCTCTATCCGGTTCCCAGCTTCCCGGACTCTCTGTAAGCGCATATTTCGGCGTTATCTCCACCTCAACGGTTTGTTTAGGTATTATTAAGTTGTTATAAGTCTATCATTACGATTTATCACTGTCAACACTTTTGTTTGCAAAAATGTAAAATTTATGAAAATTTAATAAACAGGTATATTCTTCCTGAACATTTCTGCGATAATTGTTTCCATCGTATACAATCCCGGTGGCTGACCAATCAAAGCCTTAGTGGCAAAAATAGCCCCTTGCCCAAAAGCTCCTCTGCTTATGCTTTCATGTGACAGCCTTATTGTTTGGTTCGGCATGCCGAAAATAATCTCATGACGCCCCACAATACCGCCGACCCTGATAGAATTTATTTGCTTATCTGAAGCAAGGTTAAGCGCCTTGGCAATTTTCCTGGCCGTCCCCGATACCTCTGGTTTATCTCTGAAATGTTCCTCTACTATTTCGATGTCGGCATGAGGTGTAATCTTTTGCAAAATTTGAGCTGCTACCATCAGGACATTAATTCCCAGCGTAATATTAGGGGAATAAATTACCGCGGCTGTTTTAAAAAAAGATTCAAGCACGCGCATATCCTCAGGTTCATAATTAGAAATTGCCGTTACCACAGGAGTGCCCCTGGCAACCGCCCTTGTATACAAATTTACGCTGCTGGACGTTGAGAAATCTATCAGCGCATCAACAGGATTTTCTGCAGCAAAATGCTCATCGAGGTCTTCCTCCGAAACTATTTTCCCTGCATCAAATTCATGCCCGAGCAACCTGCTGGCATATTTATGCCGATCAAGGTCACTCTTGCGCATTACCCAGGATAACTCAAACAAATCGTCATTTAAAAACTCATTAGCGACAAGTTTACCCGTTTTACCAAAACCAAAAATACCGATTTTAATTTTATTCACTTTTTATCCTCCTCTTTCTAAGCCTGCGAGGTTAGCTGACGGATTAGGGCAGAAAGAAGCTTGCCCTGCCTGCTTGTGCAGGCTTCACCCCAGAAAATGGTTCCCCCGTTTTCAAAACACGAAATTCGGCTTTTTCCTTACAATTATTGCTTATCCATGCACTCAATAATCATTCAAATATTACCAAGGCACGGCTTATGCCTTTCACAGAAAAAACAAAAGGGGTCTGAAAAATCAGACCCCTTCAAATATGTATAATCTGCTTCTCATTATACCTTTTATAAGTAGTTGAGTCAAGAGAAGGCTATTTGGACTTATGCATTGACCTATTATACTATTTAATATCGATGACCTTTTTCTCTGCAACAACCTTTTCTTTCTTAGGCAAAATAATCTTCAGAACACCGTCTTTGAATTCTGCAGCGATAGCATCGTCATCGACATCTTCAACAAAGAAACGTCTCATTACTTCTCCCGTGCTGCGCTCCTGACGGATATAATTCTCTTTTTCCTCTTTTACGTTTTCCTCGCGTTTGGCTTTAATGGTCAGGTAATTGTCTTTGTAAGAAACATGAACATCTTCCTTTTTGAAACCTGGCAAATCAGCGTCTACCGTAAAATTCTTCTCTGTTTCACGTACGTCAACTTTAAATGATGAACCGAAAACTCCCGCTGGGCTGAAATCTTCATCAAAAATATTGTCAAAAAAATTGGTGAAGAAATCTTTTTTAGACAGATGACCCTTTCTAAATGGCTGAAGTTCAAACATAACAATACCTCCTTTATTGATTTTACATAAGGAAAAAATTAAAGGCAGAACCTCTAAGGGGGCTGCCTTTATAAGTACGGTCTGTTTTAAAGGATGCTGTTTACTCTTTATCAGCGAAATAGCCAATCAAAGCACCCAAGTCGCCGTACTGCCAAAGCTAAAAAACTTTCAGCACAATCACATACCCCATCCACATCTTTATTATATCCACGCATACCAAAAAGAGCAAGGTGAATTGTAAGAATTTTTCGTTTATATTTTATTTAAGCTTTTCTTGTGTCTTTCTTCTCATAAGGCAACGGAATATACTGAACAGAAGGCATCCGCTGTACGGGCTGCGGATAAAGCTCCATCAGATCATAAATCAGATCCGGCACATTTACGTTGACGTTCAGACCCATCTGTCGCAATTCATCACAAAATATCGGATAATCATGCGTCCACTTCCAGGCACTTAATTCTTTAGCAAATTCACTTACTCGTTCTGGCGGAAGCTTGTCTTTGAGCAGCTTTACTAAAGATGCCTCTACTTGTTTGACGGCCTTTTCCGCAATATCAGCCATAATGAGCGTGCTGTCATCTATTCTGTTAACATTTTTCCGACTTACAGCATTAAGAACAGCTACTGCAGGAAACTGACCTACCTGTGGATCAACGGGGCCAAGAACGGCATTTTCATCCATTACAATTTCATCAGCCGCCAATGCAATCATCGTACCGCCGCTCATCGCATAATGAGGAACAAAAACGGTCACCTTGGCGGGATGACGCAGCAAAGCCAGCGCAATTTGTTCAGTAGCCAGCAGCAAGCCGCCCGGCGTATGCAGAATGATATCTATCGGCATATCATCAGGGGTAAAACGAATCGCACGCAGCACCTGCTCGGAGTCTTCAATGTCTATATATCTGCTGATAGGCAAGCCAAACAGGCTTATTGCTTCCTGACGATGAATCAAGGTGATGCAGCGCGTGCCGCGTACTTTCTCAAACTTCTGCATGAAACTGTACCGGGAACGCTCCAGTGCTTTCTTTTTCATCATCGGCCAAACAGTCATCATAATAAAGATAATAAGAAGTAATTGACTAAAGTCAAATGCCATAACAACACGCCTCCTTTAGAAAAATAAAAAGAAGTCTTTCGGAAATTCGCATTATTTTATGCCTGCTTGATTTAGCCTCTTTACAAAAATCACAAATATGCAAATAACTGCCAGCAGGACCGCACCTAATATCAGGAGCGTTCTTCCCATGGAAGATTGCTCTCCTTTGCTTGATTTTTCTTCAAAGACAATGCTGTCTACGATGCGTTTGCTGGTTTCAGCATCTTCTTTGTCAAGTTCTTTACCATCAAGCCGCGTAAAAGAAATTGCGATTAATTTGCCATTTTTAACTGTTTTGTAGTTTCTCGTGTATAAATTATTTCCTTTTTCATCTTTTTGCCGGTAATCAACAACAACGTATTTTGCTTTGTTAATTGTATAAACATAATTGTTAAGTGGAGTTTTGCCGGCTTGTCTTAGAACTTCCAGCAGTTCCGGCAACTTATTTTCTATTTGCACTTTTTCGAAAAGGTTCAGATCGTGGATTGTCTTTGCCAGTTTATCGCTGCTTTTATCCGTTGTTATATTGACTTCATGGGTCTTATTTGAATCAACAGCAACAAGATAAACTTCCGAGCCGTCTTGCGTATTTCTTGTTAAAACAGTATAGTCCGAAGGCATAAGAATATTCATATCGAGTTCATCAATTTTGACAATTGCATTGGCCGCTACATTGTTGGTTATAACAAAAAATAAGGTTATAAATATTAAGATCACTTTTTTCATAAAATTACCTCTTTTTGTTATTTGCCAATCTCGAACTAAGGCTATCTCTTCCTCCCTATAATTCTGCAAGCATCCCCGTTATCCTGCTTTCTCGGCAATTCCGGCGCTAAAAATTCCCTTTCTGAATAATCCAATTATGCAATAATTTTCTAAGGGTTTACGAACAACAATGCTATCTTGAAAGAAAATATCTTCTCCTTTTATTTTTAATTATCAATTATTGCCTTTCTTTATAAAAATAATACTTGGCAATTTCCGTTACAACAATATACAAGGCTGCAATGGCCAGCAATGATAACAGTATCGTCGGCGGAATCGGTTCAATATTCAGGATTGAACTAATTGGCAAGTAAGGAATGATGATAGTTATCAGTCCCACCCCTATCGCTGTATATAACAGCAAGGAAGCAGGTTTGCTTTTGAAAAAAGGTCTCTGCGTGCGCATGACAACCAATATCAATAATTCAGTTAAAATTGATAAGACAAACCAGCTGCTTTGAAAAACCCCTTCCCTGGTCTCGAAAACAAGCAGCAAGACGCCAAAAGTCACATAGTCAAAAACAGAACTTATGAATCCAAATGTAAACATAAAATTGCGAATCATCTTGATGTCCCACCTGCGAGGTTTTTCCAATACCTCCTCATCAACTGAGTCGTTAGCAATCGTTAATGCCGGAAAATCGCTTAAAAAGTTAATCAATAATATTTGTTTGGGAAGCAGCGGCAAAAAAGGCATAAATAGCGATGCGCCTGCCATGCTGAACATATTACCAAAATTACAGCTTGTCGTGACAAAAATATACTTGAGTGTATTGGCGAAAGTCATCCGCCCGAGCTCTACTCCACGCTTTAACACTTCCAAACTCTTTTCCATCAAAACAAAATCGGCTGACTCTTTAGCCACATCAACAGCGTTGTCTACAGAAATGCTTACGTCTGCAGCATGTAAAGCAGGAACGTCATTAATGCCATCTCCCATGTAGCCAACAACATGCCCCTTCTTTTTCAACGCCAGGATAATGCGTTCTTTCTGGTTTGGATCTACCTCGGCAAATACATTTATCGCATCAACCTTTCCCCACAGAGCCTCATCGCTAATCTTCATGATTTCCGCACCAGTCAATACGCCTTTGATTTCAAGACCCACAGACCTTGTTGTATGCATTGCTATGAGCCTATTGTCTCCCGTGATAACCCTCAAATCAATGCCCTTCTTCGCAAGATCAATTATGGTTTGCGCAACATCTTTCTTTGGGTGGTCGAAAAGAAGCAAAAACCCGATAAATGTCATGCTTTCTTCATCTTCGACAGTATAACTTTCTTGCAAAACAATATTTTTTTTGGCAACTCCAAGGACGCGAATCCCCTGATTACTCCATTCTTCATACTGACGATAAATTCTGTCCAAAATTGCAGAATCGATTTCCTTCACACAACCAGCTTTCTCAACAAATTTGCAAGTTTCGAGAACATGATTCAGTGCCCCTTTCATAATCAGAAAGGACTTGTTGTTCTCTTCCACAATTATGCTCAGTCGTTCTCGGGTAAAATCTAAAGACACCTCACCCAATTTTTTGACAGTGCTAATGTCTAAATCTTTAACGCCAACTATCGTATCATCTAAAGAATTCTCAATGCTTGTTTGCAGCCTTGCATTAAGATACGCCAGCCTGAATACCACTTCAGAGCTCTTCCCTTCAATATCAAAAGCACCATCAAAGCGAATGTCGCCCTCTGTCAGCGTACCTGTTTTATCAGTACAGAGCGTGTCCATGCTGCCGAAATTTTCAATAGCCTCCAACCGCCGAACAATAACCCCTTCCTTAGCCATTTTGCGATAACCTTTGGAAAGGGTAATACTGACGATTGCGGGCAGCATCTGCGGTGTAATTCCAACCGCCAAAGCAACGGAAAACAATAAAGAATCTATGACCGGTTTATGAAAAAAAACATTAACCGCAAAAACCGTCAAAGTCAAAATAAGCATTATTTGCGTCAGCAAGTAGCCAAAGCGTCTTACGCCTCGTTCAAAATCGGTTTCCGGCGGACGCAGCTTCAATTGACCGGCAATCTGTCCGAATTCTGTCGTCTCACCAGTCGCTACCGCTAGCACTATGGCGTTGCCGCGATGAACATTCGTTCCCATGAACACACAGTTTGTGCGTTCTTCCATGCTGCAGTCTTCGGGAAGGATTCCCGGTTTTTTTTCACTTGGAATTGACTCGCCGGTAAGGATCGACTGATTAATAAAAAAGTCACTAGCTTCCAAAACCAAACCATCAACTGAAATAAAACTTCCGGAGGTAAATTTGAGAATATCGCCGGGCACAACCAAACGAGCAGGAATTTCTTCAAAATTTCCGGCGCGTAAAACAAACGATTTAATTTGCACCTTGGCTCTTAACTCTTCAATCGCATTACTTGCCCTGTATTCTTGCAAAAAGCTTAATATTGCGCTTCCGAAGATAATCGCTAAAATAATTGCAGCATCACTCAAATCTCCTGTACTTGCCGAAACAATAGTTCCAAAAACCAGAATGAGAATTATAGGATTTTTTAGCTGATTCAAAAACAAAACGAACTTCGTGGCGCTTTTTTGTTTCTCTATTTCATTATATCCATACTCTTTTAATCTTTTCTGTGCTGCTTCATTTGAAAGACCTTCAATGCTTGATTGCAATTTTTGCAGTATGTTAGCAGGTGTTAAACTCCAATAATTATTGATACCATTGTTATTCATAATATTCACCCCTATATCACGCCATCTCTAGAAAAATTGCATTTTAACACTTTATTAGATATACGCCATAACTATTATTGCTAATTCTAGAAAACACCCAATCTCTCCTCTATTATTGTAAGAATTTTCTAAAATTGTTTTTCATGATATTTTATTTCTAACTTTTGAAAATATTAAGCCAAATAACATACAACAAAAAAGTCTTATGTTGTATAATATAGTTATAATTTATTATTTGATAATCCATCTTAATTGCAGAAGTTTTTTATTATTTTGTTAAAATATATTTTACAAGGGAGGAATATTTTATGCCTGGTTTTGGAAATCCTTTTGAAGGCCTCGCTGCGGACCGCAAACTCACACATTCAGAATTGGTAAGAGCAATCCGTTTTTTAGTGGCAGCAGAATATGAAGCTGTTCAGCTTTATGTCCAGTTAGCAGAATCAACCGACAACGAATTGGCAAAAGTAGTATTAAATGACATTGCCGATGAAGAAAAGGTGCATGCCGGTGAATTTTTAGCTCTCCTTAAAACATTAGCACCCGATGAAGATTCTTTTTACAAACAAGGTGAAACAGAAGTTGAAGATTTGAAAAAAAACCTAACTTCTGCCCAGCCTGCCGCTGATGGAGCACCATCTGCAGATGTTGAGGCAACTTTTACGGTGGGCAGTTTAATCGAACAAAAATAGCATATTATTAAGGGAGGTTATCTTATGGATTACTTGGATCGCTCATCCGCTCCGCTCGATGATGCCGAATGGAATAAAATTGATGCGGCAGTAATATCTTCTGCAAGGGATATCTTAGTGGGGCGCAAGTTTTTAAATCTGCTTGGTCCCCTTGGTGCAGGAGCCTATGATGTTCCTTTTTCCGTTTACACAGGCAAAACTTCGGCAGGTGTTGATATGACCGGGGAAAACGATAATACCGTAATTGCTGCCAGTTGCCGCAAATCAGTGCCCTTGCCACTTCTTTATGCCGACTTTAAGATCTCCTGGCGCGACATTGAAACTGACCATAAAACCGGCTTGCCTGTTGATGCCAGTGCCGCAGCAATAGCAGCAGTCACCGTTGCCAGTCAGGAAGACGATTTAATTTTTAACGGCAATAAAGCATTAGGCATTGAAGGTTTATTCACTGCAACCGGCAGGTTGACAGCAAAAATCAGCAAATGGGATGAACCCGGCGCAGGTTTGGCAGATGTTTTAAAAGCTGTCAGCTCATTGGCAGGTGCCAGCCACTATGGTCCTTACGCTTTGATTATGAGCCCAGCGTTATATGGCAAACTCGTTCGTGTTTATGCTAATACCGGACTTCTGGAGCTTGACCATATCAAAGCTTTGATTTCC
>JBOFWD010000233.1:0-4317 GCA_051653445.1 Acidaminococcaceae bacterium
AAGACAACAACTACTAATGTTATTCGTTTGATTCTGCGCAAGGCTGGATTTAAAGTAGGTTTGATAGGCACAATTAATATTATGATAGAGGATGAGGTGGAAGTATCTCATAATACAACACCTGATATAGTTGATTTGGAACGCACTTTGTATAAAATGCAGCAGGCTGGGTGTGATTATGTAGTCATGGAAGTATCTTCGCACGCTCTTGCTCTTAACAGAGTGGCTGGTTGTGAATATGACGTTGCAATATTGACAAATATAACGCAGGATCACCTTGATTTTCATGAGACTTTCGAGAAATACAGAGAAGCAAAGGCAATACTTTTCGAAAAGTTAAATGCAGGAAGCAAGCCTGATAAATGCGCAATTTTTAATATGGATGACGCAAGCTCCGAAGTTATCAGAGCTTCGACAAAAACGCCGATTATGACTTATGGCAAAGCTGAAACCAATGATGTTTACCCTCTTTTTTGGCAAATAGAGGCAAAAAGAATGCAGCTTGATTTACATACACCAGCGGGGGATTTGCATTTATTGCTGCATATTACCGGCGAGTTCAATGTTTATAATGTTATGGCGGCAGTATCTGCCATGATTGCAGAGAAGATTAATCTAAGGGTAATTGAAGATACTTTAAATGGTTTTGCGGGCGTACCTGGACGTTTTCAGCTCGTGGAAGCCGGACAGCCGTATACGGTAATTGTAGATTATGCACACACTCCTGATGGTTTGGAGAATGTATTGAAAACTGCTCGTTGTATAACTAAAGGCAAGCTGTGGGTTGTCTTTGGCTGCGGCGGCGACAGAGACAATAAAAAACGGCCAATCATGGCGAAAATAGCATTGGAGTTGGCTGACAATATTGTTGTAACTTCAGATAATCCAAGGTCGGAGGATCCGGAACTTATCATTGCCGATATAGAAAAAGGCCTCGTTGGAGCAACGCCAGACAAAGAGATTCATAAGGTTACTGACCGCAGGGAGGCAATCAATCTGGCTTTGGCGAAGGCTGATATTAATGATGTGATCTTAATTGCTGGTAAAGGTCATGAAAATTACCAGATATTGAAAAATGAGACCATTCATTTTGATGATTGTGAAGTAGTTCGCGATTTTTGGGAGAATAAGGTGCAGAAATGATTTCGCTTAGCAAAGTAATAGAGGCGACAAAAGGAATAGTTAGCGGCGGAGGAAAAGATTTATTATTCAAAGGCGTTACGACCGATTCGCGTAGTGTTGGCAACGATGACCTTTTCATTGCGCTTGCGGGTGAGAATTTTGACGGGCATGATTACTGCGAAACTGCTTTGAATAAAGGTGCAGCTGCTGTCTTAGTACAAAAAGAGCTGCCAAATTTGCCGAAGAACGCTGTTGTTATTTCGGTTTCCGACACACTGAAAGCCTACCAGCAAATTGCGCATGCTTACCGTATGGCACAAAAAAATATTAAGGTGATTGCCATTACTGGTTCAAATGGCAAAACCTCCACTAAAGATCTTATAGCAGCCTGCCTGGCCAAAAAATATAAAGTAGTTAAGACGCAGGCTAATTTCAACAATGAAATCGGCCTGCCTAAGACATTACTGACGATTAAGCCGGAAACGGAAGTCGTGGTAGTTGAAATGGGTATGAGAGGTTTTGGTCAAATTCGTGCTCTTAAGGAATTGGCTGAACCTGATGCTGTTGTAATTACTAATGTCGGCGAGACCCATATGGAATTATTGGGCAGTATGGAAAACATTGCACAGGCCAAAAGTGAAATTTTGGAAAATATGAATGAACAGCAATTTGCGGTTATTAATAACGACGATATTTATGTCAGTAAGATGGAAACGGCAGCTGAAAAGATTACCTATGGTATTATAAATGATGCTTTTGTTTGTGGCAGTAATATAAAAACAAGTGGACATGAAACTACATTTGCATATAAAAGTAAAATTACAGGTAAAGAAAACTTCATAAAGATGCCTTTAATCGGTGAACATAATGTTATGAATGCTTTGGCGGCAATCGCAGTTTCTGAAAAGATGGGCGTCCCGGATGAGGACATTATAGCCGCGCTTGCGGAAGTAAGACTTACTGAAAAGCGTCAAGAAATTCTGCGTTTTGGTGATATTACGGTAATCAATGATGCTTATAATGCCAGTCCTGCCTCAATGGAAGCTGCAATAAAAACTCTGGCCGCAGTGAAGAAATCTGCTGGCACAGGCAGAAGTATTGCTGTTTTGGCAGACATGTTGGAGCTTGGTGAAGCATCTGAAGAGGCACACCGCAGGGTTGGTGACTATCTTGCTCATGAAAAGACTGATCTTGTAATTGCTTATGGCAAAGAGGCAAGAGCAATTATCGATCAGGCGAACAAGAATGGTATACGTGCTTTTTATTGTGCTGACAAGGAAAAGGCAGGTATTGAACTGAAGAATAATCTTCAAGATAATGATATAATTCTTTTCAAAGGTTCACATTCAATGCAGGTTGATAAAATTATTGAAATGGTTTTTCAGAATAAATAGCCAGGAGATTGATGAATGATGGATTTTAATTTATGGGGCGCATTGGCGACAGCTTTTGTTGTTTGCGCTGTAAGCGGTCCTTTTTTTATTCCAGCTTTAACGAAGCTGAAATTCGGGCAAAGTATTCGTGAGTGTGGTCCGAAAGAACATATGAAAAAGAGCGGCACGCCAACTATGGGTGGCTTAATGATGCTGCTGGCAATAGTAGTGGCAACAATGTTCTGGAGTAAGCTGACACCTGAAATTATGATTGCTCTTGTGTTAACTCTAGGACATGGCGTAATTGGGTTTATTGATGATTTCATAAAAGTTGTTTTAAAGAGAAATTTGGGCCTTACCGCAAGGCAAAAATTTTTGATGCAGTTTTTTTTGGCTGGCCTATACCTTTTTTATTTGGAAACTACATCGAACCATGATTTTTCCGTCTGGATTCCAGGCACGGGAATGACCTTCGACTTAGGAATTGGTTATTACTTATTTGCCTTGTTATTATTGGTTGGTACAACGAATGCCGTCAATCTTACAGATGGGCTTGATGGCCTGGCAAGCAGCGTAACAGTTCCTGTGACATTGGCGTTTTCGTATGTAGCTGTAACACTTGGTAATAACGAGCTCGGAATTTTTGGCATGACTTTGGCGGGTTCCTGCCTTGGTTTTCTGATTTTCAATCGATATCCGGCGAAAGTTTTTATGGGCGATACCGGTTCATTAGCACTGGGTGGAGGTATTGCTGCCATTGCCCTGCTGACAAAAACGGAACTTCTTTTGGTTATTATTGGCGGTATTTATGTTATCGAAGCTCTTTCTGTAATTATCCAGGTTACTTACTTCAAGAAAACCGGCGGTAAAAGAATTTTCAGGATGAGCCCACTTCACCATCATTTTGAGCTCGGCGGATGGAAAGAAACAAAGGTTGTATATGTTTTTGCCTTTGCAAGTTTATGTTTGTCATTGTTAGGAATAGCGTTGTTGCTGTTAGGCAATCCAGTGGGAAGGGGACTTTAAGGTGCCGCAGGAGAAATATATTTTTGTTTATGGCGCTGGAATCAGCGGTTGTGGCGTTGCAGAAGTTTTAGCAAAAAAAGGCCGGCGAGTTTTACTCTATAATGATTCGGAAAAAAATTTGCCACAAGAATTTCTTAGTATTCTGCAAAAATCGAATGGGAAATATATTTGTGGAAATAACGCTGAAGATTATTTACACCAAACCGAATTGTTTGTTGTATCGCCGGGTATTTCTATGCACAGCACTTTAGTTCAAAAAGCTCTTGCTGCTGGTATAGAAGTAATTGGCGAGGTTGAGGTTGCAGTAAGGTTGTATAAAGGAAAACTCATTGCGATTACGGGAACTAATGGTAAAACAACAACTACTACACTGGTAGGAGAAATGATTAAGACTTTGCCGGTAAAGACAGCTGTAGGCGGAAACATTGGGCAGGCGCTTTCTATGGAAATGCAGGGTCTTGGCAAGGAAGACTGGTTAGCCGCTGAATTATCAAGTTTCCAACTTGAGGGGTTTACTTCTTTAAAACCTGATATTGCAGCTATCCTTAATATAACACCGGATCACCTAGATAGGCATGGTACTATAGAAGAATATGCAAAAGTAAAAGCGAATATTTTTGCACGACAAACTGCTGAAGACTATTTGATTTTGAATATAGATGATAAGCTGGTTGCGGATTTTGCCAAAACAGCTAAAGCGACAATTTGCGCCATTAGCCGCAGAAAACAATTGGAGCAGGGTGTGTTTTTAGCTGATGGTAATTTTGTGCTTGCCTGGAATGGTGAACGCAGAGTT
>JBOFWD010000234.1:0-7623 GCA_051653445.1 Acidaminococcaceae bacterium
AAAGAGTCAGGATGTTGATAAGATTCTTGGCTTGAATACGGGGGCAGATGATTATCTGGCAAAACCGTTTAATCCACTTGAGTTATTGGCAAGGATAAAGTCTCAGCTCAGGAGAAGGTGTAAGGATTCTATGGCTGCAACCGGCGAAGAAATAAGAATTGATGATTTAACGATTAATATTGGTTCGCACAAAGTGATGAGAGGTTTAATAGAGATAAAGTTGACTCCTAAAGAATTTACCATATTAGAACTTTTAGCAAGAAATAGGGGCCTTGTGTTCAGCATACAACATATTTACGAAAGAGCCTGGAAAGAGGAGTTCGTTCAGTCTGATAACACCGTAATGGTCCATATCAGAAAGATCAGGGAGAAAATAGAAGAAAATCCTCGTATGCCACGATATATAAAAACAGTATGGGGAGTTGGATATAAGTTTGAGTAATAAAATAATGTTCTTTTGCAGAAAAATGAAAGCTATTATAAGAAGAAGTATTAGATTACAGTTAATTATGATTTTTTTTATTTGCAGTATAGCCGCAGGAGTTGCAGAGGGAATAACGAGCGTGATTTTTTCTGATACTTCGGAAGAAGTCTATCATAATATCGAAAGAGAAAAAGCTATTCAATTGACAGAGTTAGTTGTAGGAACAATAGATGGTAAGAAAAAAGAGGAGCTGGAATCAGCAGCGAAAAATGTTAAAGTTGAAAATGGCATTAACTTTTTAATAGTGGACGAAGAAGGGCGGGTTTTGTACCAGCCGTCAGATAGCTTTGAGCAACAGATTGATTTGCTACAGGTAATTACCAAGGTTAATCGCCGGTTAGATACTAATGATGAACAACGATATAGAAGTATTTATCCTATTAACATTGATGGAAATCGAGGGTTTATTATTACTAAAGCATTTCCAACGGACCAAATAATAACATTGGAATTTTATAATGAGTTGCCTTGGTTTATTGGGTTCATAACATTTATAATGTTGTTTTATTATTTAAGCAAAGGAAGAATGAGAGAAATTGAAGAATTAGCTGATGGCTTAAATGAAATTTCTTGTGGGCATCTGGAACATCGAATAAAGGTGAAAAGCGAAGATGAAATAGGATTGTTGGCAGATAATATAAATAAGATGGCTAAGGCATTACAGGATAACATCGCTAAAGATAGACAAATTGAAAAAGATAAAAATGACATGATAACTAATATTTCTCATGATCTAAGAACGCCTTTAACTTCAATTATGGGTTATCTTCGGCTTATAAAAGAGGGAAAATGGAAAGAAAAGGCAGAAGTTGATGATTACATACAAATAGTTTATGGAAAATCAGAACAGTTAAAAGTTTTGATTGACGATCTTTTCGAGTATTCAACGCTAGCACATGGTTCATTGGACTTGAAAAGAGAAAACATTTGTATTAATGAACTCCTTGAGCAATTGGTTGAGGAAATGGTTTTACAAGCTGAAGAAAATCAGATTTTTTTTGAAAAGGAGATTACTTCAAAACCTATCATTGCATATGTTAATGCTGATAAACTTGTCAGAGCAATAGAAAATCTCATAATTAATGCAATTAAATATAGTTACAAACCTGGTACAATAAAGATTGTTTTATGTTGTGAAGCCAATCGAATGTGGATACGGGTAAGTAATTTCAGCAAAGAAATATCTGAAGAAGATTTGGCTAAAGTGTTTGATAGGTTTTATAAAGTAGATAAAGCAAGGTTTACTGCATCAGAAGGCTCTGGCCTTGGCTTAGCAATTGCAAAAACCATTGTTGAGCAACATGGTGGAACAATTTGGGCAGAAAACAAAGGTGAAGAAATAACTTTCGTTATACAGCTCGAACGCATTGATTTTTCAAAGAAAGAAGGTGGCGAATAATGGGAAAAAAGATTCTGGAATGTCTTACTATATGTGTGCTTTTCTGCTATATTGTCGTTAGTGGAAGTGTAAATGCCTATGCTGCAGAGAAAGTTGCGTCGATGGGGGGCATTGCTGAATACCGATTGAAAAATGGACTTAAGGTATTATTATTTCCGGACGCTTCGAAGTCTGTAATTACAGTCAACATGACCTATCTTGTTGGCTCGCGTCATGAAGGATATGGTGAAACCGGTATGGCACATTTGTTGGAACACCTGATGTTTAAAGGGTCGAAGAATTATCCGGATATTAATGGCGAACTAGCAAAGCGAGGCGGCATAGTAAATGGAAGCACATGGCTAGACCGTACTAACTATTTTGAGATTATTCCGGCTAGCAGCGAAGATTTGTCTTGGACTTTAAAAATGGAAGCAGATAGAATGGTAAATTCTTTTATCGCTAAAAAAGATTTAGACAGTGAAATGACTGTTGTACGTAATGAACTTGAAATGGGAGAAAATGATTCTACAGCTATCTTGATGGAAAGAATAATAGCATCTTCTTATTTGTGGCATAACTATGGCAAATCTACTATTGGTGTAAAATCGGATTTGGAAAATGTTCCGATTGAGAGGCTCAAAAACTTTTATGAGAAATATTATCAACCGGATAATGCTGTCTTAGTGATTTCCGGTAAATTTGATGAGAAGAATGCATTAGAACTTGTCGAACAATATTTCGGCAAAATAAAAAAACCAAAAAGAACATTGTTTGAGACATATACAGTTGAGCCGCCTCAAGATGGCGAGCGAACAGTTGTTTTAAAAAGAACTGGAAGTACCAAAAGTTTGGGTGTTGCTTATCACATACCGGCCGCAGCTCATCCTGATAATGCAGCGATTGAAGTTTTGACGGCAATCCTGAGTGACATGCCGTCAGGAAAATTATACAAAAATCTTGTAGAAACAGGAAAAGCAACATCGGTTACGGCAATGCCTGTCCAAACAAAGGAACCGGGATTAATTACGTTGACGGTTAATTTGAGCATGGAGCAGGATTTATCGGAGGCTCGCAGCGAATTGTTAAAAACTATTGATGAGGCTGGAAAGAATCTTCCTTCTAATGAGGAACTGGAGCGAGCTCGTAAAAAGTTGTTGAATACAATGGATAATAATATAAACAATCCCGAAATAATGGCTATAGAGATGTCTGAATGGGTTTCAAAAGGTGATTGGAGATTGTTTTTCTTACGCCGCCAGCAGTTGGAAACAGTAACCGGCGAGGATGTTATGCGGGTTGCTAGAAAGTATTTAGTTGCAGAAAATCGTACCATTGGAGAGTTGGTTCCAACTGACTCATCGGCAAGCGTTGAAATTCCTCAGGCTCCAGATAATAGTAAAGAGATTGCTGCCTTAAAGAAAAATGACCAGATTACGCAAGGCGAACCGTTTGATGTTTCTTATGAAAACATTGATGCCAGGACGATTTTCCCTGAAAGAATTGGTGGTTTGCAATTAGCATTATTGCCAAAAAAGACGCGCGCGGAAATGGTACAGGTTAGGATGAAGTTTAATTTTGGAAATGAAGAGAAACTTAAAAACAGAATGGTTGCCGGTATGCTTACGAATTATATGCTAATACGCGGAACTAATAACTACAGTCGACAGCAAATTGAAGATATACTAACTAATACCAATGCATCACTGGATGTTAGCGGAAATGCAACTTTTGTCCAAACCAATATTATGGTACCAAGAGAAAATCTTTTGAAGGTCTTGAGGCTTTCTTCTGAAATTTTAAGACAACCAGCATTTTCAGATGCAGAATTAGCTCAGCTAAAACAAGAAGTTATAGCCGATATTGAAGAACGCAAAACCAATCCACAAGTGGCTGCCATGGATTTGGCTTTGCGCAGCATGGCTCCATATGATAAAGATGATGTCCGTTACATAATGGATTATGATGAGGAAATCAAGGCAATTGAAGCTGTTACGATAGATGATGTAAAAAACTTTTATCAGGATTTTTATGATGCTTCTTTTGGAGAAATCAGCATGGTAGGGGATTTTGATGCACAAGAGGTGACTGCGCAAATAAAAGATTCTTTTGGGGATTGGCAAGACAAAAGAACATATACGGAAATCAACAAAGATTTTATTAACATTAAACCTTCTTCTTTGACACTTGGGATACCGGATAAAGATAATGCAATGTTTATAGCCATCACACCTATCAAAATGACAAAAGAAAATAGTGATTATCCAGCATTGTTTTTAGTAGATTATTTGTTTGGCGGTGGCTTTTTGAATTCTCGCTTGGCTAATCGAATTCGTAATAATGATGGATTAAGCTATGATGTTGCTTCTTCATTAGTTGTTGATCAAAAAAATGATTTTGGCAGTTTTTATGCTTATGCTATTAGTGCGCCACAAAACATTGAAAAAGTGGAACGCGCATTCAAAGAGGAATTAAGCAAGGCTTTGGCTGATGGCTTTACTGATGAAGAGATTAAAAAAGCTAAAGAAGCGATTTCTCAGTTTTTAAAATTGCAGCGGAGTATGGATGAACAAATAGTTGTTTCTTTGCAAGAAAATTTACACAACAATCAAAAATTTGCGCAGACAGCTCAGCTGGAAGAAAAAATTATGGCCCTAACTCCTAAGCAGGTAAAAGATGTCATGTCTCGTTATATTGATATTAATAATTTTACAATTGTAAAAGCGGGAAGTTTAGAACAGAAATGAATACTTTATATTATTTATAAAGATCAATTATTTTAAATCGATAGTTTTGCTTTCTTTACTAAACCTGTGAATGTTCTAATGTGCAGACATTCACAGGTTTGTTTTTTATCATGAATATTTTGTTTGGTGCTTTTGAGTTTTAAGTGATATAATCTATAAAAATATTTACAGGTCTGCCGTAAATGGTTTGTTGAACATCAAGTCTTTTTTTGAACGGAGGATTATGATGGAGAAAGAGCGTCTCTGCGTTAATATTAATGGCAAATCTTATGAGTATGACAAAGGTATAACATTGTTGGACATCAGCAAAGATTTTTCCGAATATCACAAAACACTTATAGTTGCCGCGATTTTAAATAATGAAATTAAAGATATGTCCACGAGGCTTACAGAGGATTGTTCTATCAGCTTTTTTGATTTATCTACCGAAGTTGGCTTTAAAGTGTATCAGCGCAGTTTGATTTTTGTAATGCTTTTAGCTGCCAGAGAGATTTTCCCTAATGGCAAGGTTATCGTAGAGCATTCTTTGAGCAAAGGGCTTTATTGTGAATTTCGTTTAGAGTATCCATTAAAAGCTCAAGATGTAGAAGCTGTTGCAAGTCGTATGCGTAAGATTGTTGAAGCAGATTTGCCTATAACAAAAAAAACGGTATCATTGGAAGAGGCAGTCAAACTTTTTGAAATAATAGGTGAACATGAAAAAGCCAAGTTAATGCAACAGATGAAATTAGAAACTGTTAATTTGTATTATTGCGGTGCAGGCTATGATTATTTCTACCGCACTATGGTTCCAAGCACTGGCTATTTAAAAAAATTCGAATTAAGATACTACGAGCCGGGAATGATTCTAAGATATCCGCTGCAAGAGGACCCCGGCAAATTGCCTGAATTTGTAGAGATGCCAAAGTTGGGAAAGGTCTTTTTGGAGGCTGAACGTTGGGCTGAGATTGTGGAATGTGACTTTATAGGACGTTTGAATGAATATGTAGAAAACGAAGAAATTAACAATATTATTTTAGTCGCAGAAGCTTTGCATGAGAAGAAAATTGCTGAAATCGCTGATTATATAGCAGAAGGAATCAATCGTTTCAAGATAATACTTGTAGCCGGTCCATCGTCGTCGGGCAAAACAACATTTATCCAGAGGTTGAGCATTCAGCTTAAAGTTTTGGGTATTAATACGGTAAAAATATCATTGGACGATTATTTTTTGGATCGCGAAAAAATGGGTAAGCTTCGAGATAAAGCTGATTTTGAATCGATCGATGTTTTAGACGTGGAGCTTTTTAACGAGCAGCTGAAGCGGATGCTGGCAGGTGAAGAAATTGAGTTGCCACATTTTGATTTTCGTACCGGAAAACAGGTGCCATCGGGACGAAAGGCCAAAATAGGTCAGCGAAAAGTAGTG
This sequence comes from Acidaminococcaceae bacterium, assembly GCA_051653445.1. Classification (GTDB taxonomy): domain Bacteria; phylum Bacillota; class Negativicutes; order Acidaminococcales; family Acidaminococcaceae; genus RZYP01. The sequence continues at coordinate 6,018 of JBOFWD010000234.1, forward strand.
TTGATAGAAGGAATTCATGCGCTTAATGAAAAACTTACGCCCAGTGTTCCCAGACATAACAAAGTTAAAATACATATAAGTGCGATGACGCAAATAGCTATTGATGAACATAATCGTATTCCGACAACTGATGCGCGTCTTATCCGAAGGATTGTGAGGGACAGCAAATTTAGGAATCGTGATGCACGAAAAACTTTGCATATGTGGACATCTGTAATGCGAGGGGAAGAAAAAAATATATTCCCCTATTCCGAAGATGCTGATATTATGTTTAATTCTGCATTGATTTATGAACTTGCTGTGCTTAGAAACTTTGCTGTTCCTTTGTTAGAAGAGATTGGACCTGAATATCCTGAGTACATGGAAGCACGTCGCTTGATTAGGTTGTTGTCATATTTTCATCCAGTTACCGACGCTGAAATACCTTTAAATTCCATTTTAAGAGAATTTATAGGCAAGTCCTGTTTCGTTTATTGATGTTTAGAAAAGTCACTAAATAAATTGCAGTTCCCAATACATTAAAATATCAAGTGCATTTTGGCTACACAATAAAAATAAAAAAGTCTAAATTAATAAAGGAGAATAAAAAGTGGCAATTTTTATACCAAAAGGCATTTGTTCACGCGAAATTAATTTCGAAATTCATAATGACATAGTATCTAATGTTAAATTTGTTGGAGGCTGCCCAGGCAATCTGGAAGCAATAAGCCGTCTTGTAGAGGGTATGCCGGTAAATAAAGTAATAGAATTACTTAAAGGTGTTCGTTGTGGTGAAAAAACGACTTCTTGCAGCGATCAGCTTGCACAAGCTTTGGAACGAGCTAATATTTCAACTATTTAATAGCGAGTTGACAATGTGTTCGTATTAATTAAGCCGCTATTGCCCAGATGGGCAATAGCGGCTTTTTGCTAACAAAATTAAAAGAATCCCAAAAATGCTGAAACGCATGCCGGCAGAGGTTCAACTGTATATGCTTAGTTTTCATGAATTATTTGCATAGAATAGTAGTGAAGCCTTTTACGATAAACTTACGCCAATCAAGCTGCCGATAAAATAGGTTGCGGCTGCAGCCAAAAGACCAAAGATAATTTGCCGCAGTCCCGAATAAAAAATATTGCGCCCGGTGAAGAGTGTAGTTATGGCACCTACCAAAAATAGACCAATTGTACTAAAGAGAATACTTGCATAAACTGCTGCTTGCCCTGTTATGAAGAAGAATGGTATGACAGGAATAATGGCGCCAACCGAAAAAAGAAGAAAGGAAGTAAGGGCTGCGACAAAAGCGGATCCACCAAGATCGTCTGGGTCGATGCCCAATTCGTCACGTGATAATGTATCAAGTGCTGTAGCGGGATTTTGCAAAAGTTTAGTTGCTAAGGGACGGGCGACCTCCTCGCTTATTCCTTTGGTTTGATAAATCAAGATTAATTCTTCGATTTCTTCTTCCGGATTTGTTTCAATTTCTTCTTTTTCTATGCCAATCTGACGTTCGAACAATTCGCGGGAGCTTTGTACAGAAATCCACTCTCCCAGAGCCATTGAGATACCACCGGCCAGTAAGCCGGCAATTCCTGTAAGCAGAATATTTGAGGAAGAAACAGCAGC
>JBOFWD010000235.1:0-1049 GCA_051653445.1 Acidaminococcaceae bacterium
CAGGCTTCCGCCTTGGGCCCGCACCTGCAACCAGGCCAGCAGCGCTGTCCAGGCGTTGCCCAAGTGCATATGCCCTGTAGGACTTGGGGCAAAACGCCCTCGCATTTTCTTCGACAAAACTTCCGCTCCTCATTCATCATTTATTGAAGAAAAGATTCGCGCCGCCGTTGACGCAATCCTGCTGCTTAATAATAAAAAGGGGCTATGACAAAATGAAGAATCATTTTGTCATAGCCCCTTTTTTGTGTCCATTTTGAGTTTTTCACAAAATAAATCCGAAAAAAGAGTAGTAACCGATAGAAAGCAGAAAAATATCTAACCGAACCTGTCCCATGCCTTTTCACACGATTCGTTTATACCAGCGGTTGTTTCTCAGGATGCCGAAGGTATCTTCAGATTGAATGAAACGATTCATCCGCAGCAGCTCGCCATGGATGCTCTCTAAGTTTTCCACTACTTCTTGATGCATGGATGTCAGTTCATGATTGAACTGGATTGTCCGGTTTTTATCTGTTTTCTTACATTAAGCGGCATAGGGACGCTCTGTACAATCTTCGCACGGAGTGAAATATATCCATTGGTCATAAATCCGAATAAGACTGTTTTCAGCATGCTGGTCGGGTTGTATCTGATGCATCCGGTAACGTGTTCCGGAACATTCCGCAGGTACTTCTCCAAGTCAATTCCCTCCATGAATCTGTCGAAAACCAGCACAGGATCACAAATATCCAGAAAATCCGAAATGAATAGTGGCAAATTTTATGCTTCCTGCAGCCGCTTGGCTACGTATTCAACCGCCGCCGCCAAGGTTTTTAGGTGCAAAATGTCCGAACCCTGCATCACAATATCAAAGGCTTCTTCCAAATCGGCCAAAACCCAGCTGAAGGCCAGAGAATCCAGCCCCAACGAAGACAGCTCCACTTGCGGCTCAATGTCCTCAGCCTTCAAGGCGGGGACTCGTTCCGCTAAAATACCCCGAATTATTTTTTCAATCTCCTTTGTATCCATACTTTGTTCCTCCTTTATTAATTTACTGCTTGGCCAAATTT
>JBOFWD010000236.1:0-1039 GCA_051653445.1 Acidaminococcaceae bacterium
CTGTGCGTAAGGTAATAATCCTTGAAGTGCACCTCCAAGTGTTATTTTTGTCTAACATTTGGGGTGCACTTCATCCTTAAGCACAGTCTCTTTTTATGTATTAATTTTTAGGCACTTCCAGAATAGCGCCTTTGCCCGCTGAAGAAACCAGAGCAGCATAGCGCGCAAGATATCCGGTTTTTACTTTGGGTTCCGGTCGTACCCAGTTTTTACGGCGATTAGAAAGTTCTTCATCAGATAAGGCGACGTTGAGCGTTCGTCCCGGTATATCGATATTGATGATGTCTCCATCTTGAATAAGAGCTATGTTGCCGCCCTCAAATGCTTCTGGAGAGATATGACCGATGCAGGCTCCGCGAGTGGCACCGGAAAAACGACCATCCGTCAAAAGTGCTACATCTTTGTCAAGTCCCATGCCAGCCAAAACTGATGTAGGATTTAGCATTTCTCTCATTCCAGGGCCGCCTTTTGGACCCTCGTAGCGGATGACAACCACATCGCCGCGCTGTATTTTTTTGGCAAGGATTGCTTCTATTGCGGCATCTTCAGAGTCATAGACTTTTGCAGGCCCTGAGTGAACTAACATTTCCGGTGCAACAGCGCTTTCTTTTACAACGCTACATTCAGGTGCAAGGTTGCCGGTTAAAACAGCTATGCCGCCTGTTTTGCTGTAAGGATTTTCGATGGAATGTATGACTTCCGGCCGCTCAATTTTAGAGCCTTCAAAATTTTGACCGATAGAATTGCCGGTAACAGTCAAGGCGTCTTTGCTGATTAATCCCAATTTATTAAGTTCAGCCATTACTGCATTAATTCCGCCAGCCTCATTTAAGTCGACAATATGATATGAACCGCCGGGACTCAATTTAGTAAGGTAGGGGGTTTTTTTGCTGATTTCATCAAATAAAGCGAGTGGCAAAGGGATGCCGGCTTCATGCGCGATTGCCGGCAAGTGCAGTGCGGTGTTGGACGAACCACCGATTGCCATATCAACTGTTATAGCATTCTTAAATGCGTCTTCTGTCATGATATCTAAAGG
>JBOFWD010000237.1:0-1883 GCA_051653445.1 Acidaminococcaceae bacterium
AGTTCAAAACGCGAAGCCTTTAATAATGCTTTCGCTTCTGTCAATCGCTTACCCTTTAAATTAGGAACATCACCTAATTCTACGCCCTTGCTGACAACAAGAGTTATTTTGCGGCCTTCCTTGACCATGCGTTTGGCGCCGGGATTTTGTGAAACTACGGTACCGGGAGCAACCTTCATATTGTATTCTTCATCAATTACATAGCCGAGTTTAGCCTGTGCCAGAATATTTTGAGCTTCGGTAACGGTTTTTCCTGTTACATCTGGAACCGCAACTTCCGGTCCACCAATAACGCCAAATGAAAATAAGCCTATTATAAGAAAGGAAGCAGCAACAATGGCTCCGATAATCCAATGCTTTATACGCTTTTTCTTTTTTTCTTTTTCCAAAACAAAACTTTCATCCTGCGGTGATAATTGATCTGCATAAACTGTCCTATTGATGCGAATTGTTTCATCAAATGCTGCTTCACTGATCTTCGGGATGTCCTCAGCAATAAAAACTTTTTCTTTATATTCTATATTGCCGTTCAAAACATCTGCTGCATATTCAAGATCCTGCAAAAATTCATCAGCAGAAGCATATCGATCTTCCTTGTCTTTCGCCAATGATTTTGCAACAATTTTTTCCAAAACAGTCGGCACTTCCGAATTCACTTCTCTTACCAATGGCATCCTTTCGCGCACATGCATTAAAGCAACAGCTACAGGTGTTTCTGCTGTATAAGGAAGGCAGCCTGTTAACATTTCAAAAAGTAAAATGCCAAGAGAATATAAATCAGACTGTGCCGATACTTTCTCTCCCCTTACTTGTTCCGGAGAAAGATAATGCACAGAACCAACCACCGATGCAGTATAAGTCATTGTCGCAGTAGTAATTGCTCTGGCAATACCAAAGTCTGCAACTTTAGGATTATTGTTTTCATCAAGCAGAATGTTATGCGGCTTAATATCACAGTGAATGATTCCTCTGCTGTGCGCATGTTTAAGAGCTGAAGCAATGCCGTGAGCAATGATTACGGCTGTCATGGGATCTAATGGCCCAACTTCTGAAATCATTTTCTTCAGTGTTCTTCCCTTGACATATTCCATTATTATGTAATAAGCATCGTCATCCCTGCCAACATCATAAACGTTCACAATATTGGGATGAATAAGACGTGCGGCGGACTGTGCCTCTTGCCTGAAACGAGAAATAAAACCCTCATCATCAGTGTATTGAGCACGAAGAATTTTAACAGCTACCTCTCTGTTCAGAAAAGTATCAAAAGCTCTGTATACTTCGGCCATACCTCCGGTGCCAATCGCCTCCAATATCTGGTAACGATTTCCTATAATTTTTTGTTCCATAAACTTTAATCCTCCAAATCAAGGATAATGAAAGATATGTTATCCTTGCCGCCTGCTGCAAGAGCCTTTTCCATAAGAGCATCAGCCGCAAACGTCAGGTTAGAGTCATGCAAAACTTTTTCTATTTCTTCTTCACTAACCATATGTGTTAATCCGTCTGAACTCAAAAGCATCTTCTTTGCCCCGCTTGTCAAAAACTCAAAGGAGTCAACTTTGACATACGGCTCTGCGCCCACGGCACGCATGATAATATTTTTATGCTGATGATTAGCTGCTTCTTCAGGGCTTATCTCTTTGTTTCGAACCAACTCAGCCACATAAGAGTGATCACTGGTTATTTTTTTCATCCCATTGCTCTGTAAAAGATAAATCCTGCTATCGCCAACATGAGCAACGCAAGCCCTTTCATCGCCCATAAGATAAACAGCTGTAAGTGTGGTGCCCATACCCCTAAGTTTCTGATTATCTTGAGCCATCTGCCATATACGACGGCTTACCTCCTGGACCTTCTTTACCAAAAATGGTAAAATTCTT
>JBOFWD010000238.1:0-5038 GCA_051653445.1 Acidaminococcaceae bacterium
ACCACGTTTACGTACTATTCTAACCGCATCCGAAAAGCTCAGAGCGCCTGCAATAACCAGTGCAGAGTACTCTCCCAAGCTATGACCGGCTGCAACATCAGGATTAAGACCATGTTCCTTAAGCACTTCTGCCGCAGCAACACTAGCTGTTAGTATTGCAGGTTGCGTATTAAATGTCAACCTTAGTTGGTCTTCTGGCCCATTAAAACACATTTCAGTTATTGAAAAACCAAGTGCCTCATCGGCAGATTTGAATATATCACGGACAACAGAATAATTGTCATAAAACTCTTTCATCATACCAACTGTCTGCGAACCTTGGCCCGGAAATATAAAAGCTGTTTTACCCATTATTAAATCCTCCCTTTTATCTTTATTTACTCCATTTTAAAGCAATTGAAGCCCAAGTCAGACCGGCACCAAAACCTGCCAGAACAACATTTTTGCCTTTTTCAAGGAGGCCTTGATCCCTTGCTTCACAAATTGCAATAGGAATCGAAGCAGCCGATGTGTTACCATACTTATCAACGTTAACAAAAACTTTATCCATTGGCATGCCTACACGTTTTGCTGCAGAATTGATTATACGTATATTAGCCTGATGCGGGATCAGAAGATCAACATCTTCTGTATTTAATCCTGCTTTTTTAATAGCCTTTTCCGCTGTACGGCCCATAATTTTTACAGCGAACTTGAATACTTCACTGCCATCCATATGAATAAAATGCTCACCGGCAGCAAGCGTTTCATTAGAAGCAGGTTTGCGCGATCCGCCTGCTGGCAAAGATAAGAATTGTCCGCCAGAACCATCAGCGCCCATATCAATGCTTAAGATACCATAGCCATCTTCTACCCTTCCAACAACAGCAGCGCCCGCACCATCACCAAACAAAATGCAGGTATTGCGGTCCTGCCAATTCATGATGCGAGAAAGAGTTTCAGCACCAACAACCAAAATATGTTTGTATAAACCGCTCACAATCATTGTGTTTGCTACTGCCAAGGCATAGACAAAACCAGAACAGCCTGCAGACAAATCAAAGGCCGCAGCATTTTTGGCGCCAATTTTATCTTGTAATAAGCAAGCCGTAGATGGGAATTTGGTATCCGGAGATTCTGTAGCAACAATTACACATTCAATATCCTCTCCTTCAATCCCAGCGTCCTTAAGAGCTCTCTCGGCAGCGATGAATGCCAAATCGGATGTTGCCTGTTCCGGAGCCGCGATGTGGCGTGTTTTAATACCGGTTCTTTCAACAATCCAGTCATTATTGGTCTCAACCATTTTTTCCAAATCATAATTTGTCAGAACCTTATCCGGAAGATAATGGCCCATGCCTAAAATACCAGCAAATATCTTTTCCATTATTATTCATTCCCTTTTCGTTTATTTATGATGCTTTCTCCGATGTGTCTTACAACATCCTTTTCTGCAAAATCAATTGCTACCCCAACAGCATTTTTTATTGCTTTAGCTTTTGAACTCCCATGGCAAATAATAAATGGGGCTTTTACCCCCAGCAGCAAGGCACCGCCGTATTCAGCCGGATCAATAGTTTTTTTCATTTTTCTTAGTGCAGGTTTGATCAACATGGCACCAAATTTCGCAATTATGCCACTTTCCATAATGGAACGTTTCATTAAAGTCATAATTGCGGTTGCCAAGCCTTCGGCAACTTTCAGCACAACATTTCCTACAAAACCATCACATACCACAACATCAACCGTACCTTTATTTATGTCACGCCCTTCGACATTGCCGATAAAGTTAATGTGTTCTTCTCTTTTGAGCAAAGGATAGGTAGCAAGAGCTTGTTCGTTTCCTTTGGTTTCTTCTTCTCCGATGTTCAATAAGCCGACTCTTGGGTTCTTTATTTTAAGAATCAATTCTGCATATATAGAGCCCATTATTGCATTTTGAACAAGATGCTGAGGTTTTGCGTCCACCTTAGCGCCTGAATCTAAAACAACGGTAGTACCGGTGATACTTGGAATAGGCGTTGCTAGAGCTGGTCTTTCTATACCTTTAATACGCCCTAATCCGAAGAGAGCTGCCGCTACAGCAGCACCCGTGCTGCCGGATGACACAAGGGCATCACAGGCTCTCGTGTGCAATAACCGAGTGGCCACCACTATAGAGGCATCTGGTTTAGCCTTAACGCTGAGACTTGGATGGTCGCTCATCTCAATTACTTCGCTGGCATGCTCTATGTTAATTTTTTCGTTCTTATCTTCCTTGTATTTTTTTAATACAGTTGCAATCTGTTTTTCGTCACCAACAAGGTAAACGTCACAATTATATTGTTTTACCGCTTGAATCGCACCCAAAATAATCTCTTCCGGGCCGTAGTCCGTTCCCATGACATCAATAGCTATCTTCATGCTAAACAATCCTTTCATTCGGCAGTGAAACAACAATGAATTTCGCTCTGAATACTTCCTGGCTATTATTACGAATTTTTACCCAAATGAAGTACCTCTTATCCTCTTTGCGTATTACTTCCGCCTTAGCAATCAGACTTGCCCCCGCATAGATTGGCACCTTGTATTTAACGTTGCCGATACCAGTCAAAGCCGCCGGTGCATCTACGACCGCCAAAGCCAGTGTATTGGCTTGAGCAAACATAAAATGACCTCGAGCAATACCGGTTTTTGCCATAACCATATCAGGCGTAACGCTCATCATCGAAATTCCGCTTTTGCCTAATTCAAGGTCAAGTAGCTCACCTACTATATCCTTGCTTGATATTGCCTGCAGCTTATTCTGCGCATTTTCAGCCATCTGCCTTGTCCGCTCCCTTAATTCGGGAATACCCTTACCAAGACGATCCAATCTTATTGTCTGGATGCTTACTTTCAGGGTCTGTGCAAGTTGTTCATCTGTCAGAAAAGGATTATTTTCTAACTCTTTTAACAAACGCTGCTGTCTTATTTGTTTTTTTGACATATTCATAACATCACCTGATTTTAGCACCAAGTCTTAATATCTGTCCGTATTATATATAAAAATGAAACAAAAATCAATATAGCGGTGTGACAAAATTGTAAAAAAAAGCATAAAATAATAAAACCGAGGCGCAAGCACCTCGGTTTTATTATTTCTCTTCCATCGCAACGACTTGTTTACCGTTATAATAACCACATTCCGGGCAAACTCGATGCGGCATTTTCTTTTCATGACATTGCGGGCACTCAACTAAGCCAGGAACTGTAAGTTTCCAGTTAGCGCGACGAGAATCGCGGCGAGCTTTAGACATTTTACGCTTTGGTAATGCCATTATTGATACACCTCCTCAAGCGAATTACAATAATTACTTTTTAAATAACTGTTTCAATGCCGCTAATCTCGGATCGACCGTGTCAGTATCACAATCACAAGATTCAACATTTCTGTCGACTCCACAAACAGGACACAAACCCCGGCATTCTTCTGCGCACAAAACCTGTAAAGGTTCAGCAACAAGCAATCCTTCGCGAACTGCCTCGGTGATATCAACCACGTCGAATTCATAGGAGAATGCGTCATCATCAATATTTTCGGCATCTACAGGGAAGAATTTCTCCAGAATTTCGGTTTCATTGTCAGCTACGAATGTTTTCAAACAACGAGCACACTCGCGTTCAACCTTGGTGCGTAAAATAGCTTTTAGAAGCAATACATCACCAGCGTTGGAAATTTCACCATCGACAAAGATAGGACCACGCACTGCCAGTTCTTCTTCGGCTAGGTTCAATTCCTTGGCATCAACTTGAAAATGAAAATCTGTTTTCCCAACCAGTCTTTTTTTGATTTCGGCTACGTTTAACTTAATCATAATCCACCAATCGTTACAATTATATAGGCAAGGTATTTCTTTGTCAAGAAAAACCATACTGCAACCTATAATTTGATAATCCTTTTACATATATTAAATGTGTCTCTGGCAATAACCAGTTCTTCATTTGTTGGTATTACAAATATCTTTACATTAGCTCTCTTTACACTTATCTCCTGAGCCTTGCCTCTTACTTTATTGCGTTCAGGATCGATGCGCGTCCCAAGATATTCTAAACCATTGCATATTTTGTCGCGCATAAAAGGTGAGTTTTCGCCGACGCCCGCCGTGAAAACTATTGCGTCAACTCCACCCATGGCTGCAACGTAACCACCAATGTACTTCTTTACTTTATAAGCAAATAAATCTATAGCCAATTGTGAACGTTCGTCACCACGATTGGCTGCACTTTCCAAATCACGAAAATCGCTTGATAAGCCAGAAATACCGAGGATGCCGCTCCGTCTGTTCAAATAATCATCTATCTGGGGAGCAGTCATATTCTCTTTTTCCATAAGGAATGGTATTATGGCAGGATCAATTTCACCTGAGCGTGTGCCCATTATGAGGCCTTCAAGAGGAGTATAACCCATGCTTGTATCTACCGATTTGCCATATTTTATAGCAGTTATACTAGCCCCGTTACCAAGATGACAGGTAATTATCCGCAAATCTGTCATATGTTCCTGCATCATTGAAGCAGCAACCTGTGCCACATATTTATGCGAAGTACCATGGAACCCATAACGACGAAGACCATACTTGACATACAATTCATAAGGCAAGCCATATAAATAGGCAACCTTTGGCAAGGTTTGATGAAAAGCTGTATCAAAAACAGCTACCTGCGGGGTAGTAGGCATTATTTCCATACAAGCATTGATTCCGTGTAAATTAGGTGGATTATGCAAAGGTGCTATTTCTGCACACGCTTCTATACCCTTAAGAACATCCTGGGTAATAAGAACCGAATCAGCGAACCGCTCTCCTCCGTGAACAACCCGATGGCCGACAGCATCAATATCAGCCATATCAGTAATAACTCCGTATTCTTGATTAACCAAGGCATCAAGAATCATCTTAATACCAACAGAATGGTCAGGAATATCGCCTGGCAAATCAACAGTATACTTACCGGTAGGGGTATGCTTAAGAAGCGCTCCTTCCATGCCAATGCGTTCGACCATGCCCTTAGCCAGAACCGACTCATTTTCCATATTAAT
>JBOFWD010000239.1:0-18972 GCA_051653445.1 Acidaminococcaceae bacterium
CCGAAAAAAGAACCTTTCATGGGTACCAGCTGTTGCTATTCCTGGAAGCTGATGGTGGAGAAAAATTTTCCGGAGATTAACGATTATATATCAGAATCCAGTACCCCTATGGTTTATACTTCTCATTACATCAAGAAGAATCATCCCGACAGCCAAGTGGTGTTCATTGGACCTTGCATATCAAAAAAACTTGAAGCGCTGCAGGACAATGTCAAGGACTATGTCGATTTCGTAATAACCTTTGAAGAATTAATGGGGATGTTTGTCGCAAAAGGTATTGAACCGGCGGAAATCGAAGTTGATAATAAGATACAAGATGCCTCAGCGACCGGCAGAGGTTATGCAGTGGGAGGCGGAGTCGCACACGCGGTCAAGGAAAGAATCCATGAAATTAAACCTGACACAGATGTGAAGGTAGAATGCATAGAAGGACTTGCCGAGTGTGTCAAGGTTATGAGGCTCGCAAAAGCGGGCATGAAAAACGGCTTGCTTTTAAAAGGCATGGCCTGCAAAAACGGCTGCATCGGTGGACCGGGTACCGTTGTTTCAGCTGCACGTTCAAGAAAGAGTGTTGCGAACTTCTCCAAAGAATCACCATATAAGTCGCCCGCTGATAATAAGAATATTGACCAGGAAGATATATAAGTAAATAGAAATATATAATGGAGATAGTCAAAAAAAGCTGGAGGGTTGATTTTGAAAATTACATATGAACAAATTAAATTGGTAGAATTGGCAGAAGATATATATGGCTGTATCAGTGATGAAAAGGGTATTGGGTGTGCAAATGCCGGATTTATAAATAAAGGAAAAGGCGTTTTAATCGATACAATGTATGACTTGAAGCACGCCAATAATTTGCGTACTGCATGCGGGATGGTAAATGATTTTTCACCAAAATATATAATTAATACTCATTCTAATGGCGATCATTTTTGGGGAAACCAAATATTCAAGGACGTGGATATTATTGGCCACAGAAATATGTTAGAGGATGCTTTTCATGAAAATCCAGCGTTTTTTCAAAATTTAAAAACAATGGCTGCTAGTTCAGACGATCTGATTCTAAAGGACTTTGCCAATTACATGAGGCTTTTTGATTTTAGCGATATTAACATAGTATTACCGAATATTACTTTTACCGACAAAATGACAATGGAGTTGGACGGGACAAGAGTAGAGTTAATTTACGCCGGCCCAGCTCATACAAAGAGCGATACCTTGGTTTGGTTGCCTAAGGAGAGAGTGCTTTTTGCCGGTGACATAGTATTTAACAATTGTACGCCAATTTGTTGGGCCAGCATAACAAAATGGATTGCGGCACTTGAATATATTGTGATGGACTTAAAACCAGCTATTATTGTACCGGGCCATGGTGAACCTTGTTCAGTTGAGAAAGCAATGGAACTTCAAGCTTATCTGATTCAGGTATTAGTAGAAACAGAGAAATGTTTAGGTGTCGGTATAGCTGAACCGTTAGAAATTTGTAAAAATATAAACCTTGGCGATTATCTCGAATGGCAAGAGCCAGAAAGATTATATATTAATGTTCTGTCAATATTACGTGAAAAAAGAGGAGATGTTTCGTCGTATAATTTTATTGAGTTGTTTAAGAACATACGCGAATTAAAGTCTTTTTTCGAATAAAAAAGGCTATAAAGAATCGTTTTATAGGAGGTTACTTATTTGACAGATTTTTGGCCTCTAGGGCCAGAACTTATTGTATTTGTCCAACAGTACAGAAACGTGTTTTTTGATATATTTTTTAAAACGATTACATTAATGGGTGAAAAGGAATTTTATCTTTTTGCGGCGTCATTGTTTTTTTGGTGTTTTGATTTTTTGATTGGCATGAAGTTGCTTTGTTTTGTGCTTATTTCTAATTATTTAAATTTGTCTATAAAAGATTTTATAGAAGAACCAAGGCCGGGTTTTTATGACCCTCAATTACAGATATATCCTGAAGATGGATACAGCATGCCAAGTAATCATGCGCAAACGGGACTTGTCTATTGGCTTGGATTAGCAATACTCATGCAAAGAAAATTATTATGGTATTTTAGTATAACGGTAGTTTTTCTCATGGGCTTTTCCAGAATATATTTGGGAGCACATTATCCAAGTGACGTTTTTGTGGGCTGGCTGGTTGGCGCTATTCTTTTGAAGGCATTTATATGGGCTGATGGTCACAATGCTTTTCAAAAGGAAAATACAAATAGAGAGTTATTCGCTGCTCTTTTATTGCCGGCCTTGTTATATCTTGTTTCTCCCAGCAAGGATTTTGCTGTAGCCCTCGGAGCTATGTCGGGTGCATGGACAGGGATGTTTTTTTTCAAAAAAAATATCCCCACAGATATTTTGCAGCCGCGTGTTAATTTTAGAAAGATTTCTAAACATGCAAGCATAGGCATCACCGGGATTATTATTTTTTGGTTAGGACTGAAACTGCTGTTGCCGAAGGAAGATAATTACTTTTATTTTGCATTTTGTTATATTAGGTATTGGTTAACAGCTTATTGGATTGTGTTTGGAGCACCATATTTATTTAAAGTTACTTCGCCCGGTCATACGGGGCAGACAGTTTAAGTTTACTTTTTCATGTATGGTATAATATTTCTAGACTTTAGTAAAGTTTATCGCTAGATTAAGCAATTTCATTGCTCTCGTCGACGTCTAGCGACATATAAGTGAAAATGAAACAAGCTCTAGGAAAATTTCCTAGAGCTTGTAATTTACTGGTGGGGTTAGGCAGACTCGAACTGCAGACCTCTTCGATGTCAACGAAGCGCTCTAACCAACTGAGCTATAACCCCTTAACGTGGAATATTATAGCTAAAAAACAAGGTTGTTGTCAAGCGTAAAATAGTGTTGGCATAATATAACGCTGATTTTCTGCTATAATAAATAGAAATATAAAATGGTATTAATGCCACATGTGTTGTGGTTAAAAAGCAGAAAGAAGAGATTAACAGATGATTGAGTTGAAAAAAAACGAAGAAACGAGCATCAAAGGACCATATGGGGAAATTGAGCTGGTTATTACTCCTTGTACGCTTAAAGAAAATGCGCAGCCTGTTTTGATCATTGCGCATGGTTTTCGCGGTTCGCTTGAAGGTGGCGGCAGAGCAAAATATATGGCTGATTTGGCTGGCGCAATTGCCCATGTTGTGCGTTTTAATTTTAACGGCAGCCAGATATTGAGCAGACAGATAGAAGAACTGGAAAATGTCACAAACTATGTAAAGCATCGTTATGAAGGCAGCAGTATTGTTCTTTTGGGAAGAAGCATGGGCGGTTGTGCTTCACTTGTGGCAGCTTCAAGCGATTCCACGATAAGAGGCCTGGTTTTGTGGGCAACACCCAATGATTTGCATCAGACCTTTTTAAACTCATTAGGTAAGATTGAGTACAACAAATTAAAAAAAGGCGAAAATTTATACTTAAATGACGAACGGGGAGAATTGGTCTTGACGCCGGATTTCTTAAAAGATATGGACCAATATGATTTAGTTAAATTATTGAGTGAGTGGAAGAAAAGACCTTTATTGGTTATTCACGGCGATAAGGATGAAACAGTCCCATTGGTACAAGGACAGCAGTCTTATTTTTTGGCGGGTTTGCCAAAAAGATTGGTTGTAATACCTAATGCTGATCATAGCTTTACCAATCACGGTCACAAAGCTGCTGAAGAAGTAGTAGCCTGGCTGGAGCATATATTGATTTAAAAATTCCCTAAATGCAAGCTTTGATTTATAATAATGTTAAGAATAGTTAATCTGGAGGAAAGAATTTGAAAAAAGTATCAGTTTTTTTATTTATGATGATTTTTGCATTACTGGTGTCGGCTTGTGGTGGTGAGAAAAAAGTTGAAAAACCTAAGCCTTCAACGGCAGTTTTTGAAACTAATATGGGGACCTTTGAAGTTGCTTTGGCAACTGAAGATGCCCCAGCTACTTCAGACAACTTTATTAAGCTGGCTAAAGCGGGTTTCTATAATGGACTGAGCTTTCATCGTGTTATTGATGGTTTTATGATTCAGGGCGGTGACCCAATGGGAAATGGACGTGGGGGGCCAGGCTATCAGATTAAAGATGAATTTTCGCCAAAACTTAAACACGATGGCGAAGGCGTTTTGTCGATGGCAAATAGCGGGCCTAATAGCGGAGGTTCACAGTTCTTCATTACACTGAAAGCTACGCCGTGGCTTGATGGAAAGCATGCTGTTTTTGGCAAAGTAATAAAAGGTATGGAAGTAGTAAGAAAGATTGGCAAGGTAAAAACTGATGGCAATGATAAACCGGTACAGGATGTCATTGTAAAATCTATATCAATTGTCGAGAATTGAACCTTGAGCAGTAATTAAGGGAGGAAGGCATTTGTCGTTAGAAAAGACAGAGCAGAGGATTGAAATAAGGGACCAGCAAGAACTTCTTGGAATTTTGGGTAGAAATGACGAGTTTTTGCGTATTATGCAGGCGGGTATGACTTGTACTCTTGTTGCCCGGGGCAATGTTATTGTTATAACCGGTGATGAAGACGCGGTAGCTTTAGCCGAACAATTGTTTAACGAATTACTTTTTCTTTATCGCCAGGGGTTGCCGATAACCGCTCATGATGTTCGCTATAGCGTGAAGATGATTGTTGAAGGAAGGCAAGCCAGTCTGCACAGGATGTTTGCGGAAACTATTTTGGTCACTAATCGTGGACGGCAAATCAAGGCTAAGACACTTGGACAATGGAATTATCTGGAAACAATTAGCAAAAATACGATAACGATAGGTATAGGATCGGCTGGTACAGGAAAAACATATCTGGCCGTAGCAATGGCCGTCAAGGCTCTTAAAACAAGAGAGGTAGAACGTTTGATTTTGGCACGCCCGGCAGTGGAAGCGGGAGAAAAATTAGGCTTTTTACCAGGAGACTTGCAGGAAAAAGTTGACCCTTACCTGCGCCCTCTTTATGATGCGCTTGGGGATATGTTGGGAATGGAAACCTTTCAAAAATATCTTGCAAAAGGAACTATAGAGGTAGCTCCGCTGGCTTATATGCGAGGGAGAAATCTTAACGATTCGTTTATAATTCTTGATGAGGCACAGAATACAACGCAGGAACAGATGAAAATGGTTTTGACAAGACTTGGATTTGGTTCAAAAATGGTTATAAGCGGCGATGTAACACAGATTGACTTGCCGACAGGGCGTTCGTCAGGACTAGACCAAGCGGCAAGTGTTTTGCGTGATATAAAAGGGATCGGTATAGTTCGTTTTACTGAAAGTGACGTGGTAAGGCATGAACTTGTGGCAGAAATAGTGCGTGCTTATGATAGATTTGAAAGCCGCAAAAGCAAAAAGGTAACAGGGTTGGAGGAAGTAATATGATTATTTCGCTTGAAAACGATCAGAATATTATTGAGATACCTGAAAAACTGGAAGAATTGCTTAACGATGGCCTGAATGCGGTAGCAAAACTTCACGGCTTGGGAGAGCATGAAGAAGTTGATATTACGATCGTAACGGATGAGGAGATTCATGCCTTGAACCGGGATTATCGCAACGTAGACCGAGCAACAGATGTTTTGTCTTTTGCCTTGGATGAAGATGGCGGCGAACCGGAACTTATTGGCGGACCGGAAGTTCACTTGCTTGGTGATATCATTATTTCCGCTGAGACAGCAGCGCGTCAGGCGGAGGAGTTTGGGCACGGCCTTGAACGAGAAATCGTATATCTTGCTGTACATGGGCTGCTGCACCTTTTGGGTTATGATCATATGCAGGAAGAGGATAAAGCAGTAATGAGAGCCAGGGAAGAAGAAGCTTTGCGGGAAATAAAGTTATCTGAAGAGTTTTTTGCTGCTCGCTAGGAGGCTGTTGGAAATGGACAAAGAACTTTATGCTGCGGCTTTGGCCGTCAGGGAAAAAGCCTATGCGCCATATTCGAAATTTTGTGTCGGAGCTGCGGTAAGGACTGCAGACAACAATATTTATGTGGGCTGTAACGTTGAAAATGCTTCTTACGGTTTGACCTGCTGCGCGGAGCGCAATGCTATCTATGCCGCAGTCGCCGCAGGCGAGAAGAGCTTTAAGACTCTTTGTGTCGCGGCAGCAACTGCTGAGCCGGTTGCGCCATGTGGCGCCTGCCGTCAGGTTATGAGCGAGTTTGGCATCGATGAGTTATTTTTGGCCAATTGCGAAGGAAAAGTAATAAGAATGACATTGAAAGAGTTGTTGCCATACAGCTTCAGCTCAGAGAGTTTAAAGAAATAATAAATAATCAAAGGAAGTGATTGCTATAGAAACACAAAATAAGCATTATTCAGGTTTTGTAGCCGTGGTTGGCAGGCCAAATGTTGGCAAATCCACATTAGTAAACAGTTTGATTGGCGAAAAGATTGCAATAATGTCCGACCGGCCACAAACTACAAGAAATAAAATTATGTGCATTCTTAATACGGATAATGCACAAATCATGTTTTTGGATACACCGGGTATTCACAAGCCACAGCATAAATTAGGCGAATATATGGTGCGATCAGCGGAAAGCACCTTGCACGAGGTCGATGTAATTCTTTTTGTTGTTGATGTCAATGAGAAGAAGGGCGCTGGCGACGATTATATAATAGAACAATTAAAAAAAGTGAAGACTCCTGTTATTCTTGTTGCGAATAAAATTGATAAGCTGGCAGATAAAGGACAGCTTTTCCCTATTATTTCCTCCTATACAAAAAGTTTTGATTTTACGGCTGTCGTACCGACTTCAGCCCTGACAGACAATGAGTTCAAGCCTTTGCTTGGAGAAATAGTCAAGCACTTACCGGAGGGACCGCAATATTTTCCGGAGGACATGATTACTGATCAGCCAGAGCGTGTAATCGCTGCAGAAATGATCAGGGAAAAAGTGTTGAAACTGACTCGTGATGAAGTTCCGCACTCTATTGCTGTTGAAATAGAGGAAATGAAGACCAGAGCTAATGAGGATCTTTACATCAGAGCGGTTATCTATGTGGAGCGTGAATCACAAAAGGGTATTGTTATTGGTGCAAAAGGAAGTCTTTTGAAACTTATAGGCAGACAAGCACGTGAAGATATCGAAAACCTTTTAGGGAATAAGGTTTATCTGGATCTTTGGGTAAAGGTAAAAGCCGATTGGCGGAACAGGGACAATGTTTTGCGACAGTTTGGTTATGAAGGATAGGACTGAGTGTTTGACCATATAAAAATATCATGATATGATTTTCGTGTGCAGTATAGTATATAAATATTAATTGTTAGGAGAGGATGTCCTATAGAAGGCGATCCTGCGTTATCGAACGCAATGAAATTGGTGCTTGTTTTTATTATGGCACTGTTAAACGGCTTTTTCGTTATGGCGGAATATTCGCTTGTACGAATCAGAAAAAGCAGACTTGAAGAATTAATTCAACAAGGTAATGATCGAGCCAAGACCGTTTTAAAAATGACGATGTCTTTGGATACGTATCTGAGTGCAACACAAATGGGGATAACGATTTCCTCACTTGCGCTTGGCTGGCTTGGAGGTCCTTTTTTGGTTCAATTACTGCGAAGCCTTATTGGCACGAGTTATTTTGAGCCTTGGACTGTTCATGTGGCTGCGGTTTTTCTAACTATTTTCGTGCTTGTTTTCGTCCACGTCGTTTTCGGTGAATTGGTACCAAGAGCTATTGCTTTAGGTAAAGTTGAAAAAATTGCCATGGCGGTTTCCTGGCCTTTGAGTTTATTTTATGTTTTAACATATCCATTAGTGGTTGTTTTCAGCAGATTTTCACGAGCCATTTTGCAGTTATTGGGTATTGACTCTGTACAAAAAGAGGATATTGCGCATTCTGAAGATGAGCTTCGTATGATTGTAAGCGCAAGTGAACGTGGTGGCGTTCTTGATCATATGGAAAGTCGCTTGATTGATAATGTTTTTGATTTTGCTGATCGTGTTGCACGAGAAGTTATGGTGCCGCGTCAGGATATGGTTTGTTTGTTTGCCGATGATAGTTTGTCCGAGAACATGAAAGTGGTAAAGGAAACAGGACACACAAGGTATCCTTTATGTTTCGAAGACAAGGACCATACAATTGGCATAATTCATATTCGTGATTTAATGAATCTGAGGCAGCAAAACGATAACTATGATTTGCGGCAAATTATGCGTGAGATAGTGGTTGTTCCTGAAGGAATGTCAATTGCGAAAATTTTGCAGACTTTGCAGAAAAAACATATTCAGATGGCGGTTGTTGCTGATGAATATGGCGGTACCGCAGGGCTTGTCACGATGGAAGACTTATTGGAAGAGATTGTTGGTGATATTCAGGATGAGCATGACCAAGAGGAACCTGACATTTTACGTTTGTCAGATGGTTCTTATGAATTTGACGGTCTTGTTCTTTTAGACGATATTACTGATATCTTGGACATTGAATTTGATGAGCCGGAAGAAGATACTATCGGAGGCTTTGTTTTTGGGCTTCTAGGCAGACGCCCGGAAGTTGGCGATATAGTTTCTGCCGAAGGATTTAAGTTTGAGGTTTTACGCGCAGCCGGATTTAGAGTTGAAAGAGTCAAGGTTACGCAGTCTGCTTCTGAAGGTGTTGAAAAAACAGAAAATGAGTAAGGAAACTTATCAGGACGAGATAATAATATTAAGAGTGAAAGATTGGCAGACTGCGGATAAATACGCAGTCTGTTTTTCACGTAATCATGGTAAGGTTTCTTTTATTGCTTACGGTGCAAAATATGGTAAATCCAACGGTGGCAGGTTAATACAGCCTTTTTTGAGGCTTTCCGCAACACTTGTTTCCGGCAAACGTTTTGATACTTTGCAGCAGTGCGAACTTAGTGTTTTGCCTCCGACAATGGATATTATGTCATTGGCTTACGGAGCGGTTATCGCTGAAGCGGTTGAAAAACTGACGGAAGAATATTCGCCGCAAGAAGAGATTTTTTTACTGTTACAGCAAGGCTTGGAATTGCTTAGACATCACAATAAAAGGCTCGTAGTGTTAAGTACTTTATGCAAATTGTTGAGTGTCTGTGGGTTTGATCCTGAACTGGAAAATTGTACTACCTGTCACGAGAAAATTCATGGTGACGCTTATTTCAGTACTGTTCAAGGTGGTGTTGTCTGTGATAATTGCAGCACGGGAAGTGAACTGCCTCTTGCTGTCGGTACGCGTGAACTAATGATAAAACTGCAGCAACTTGATTTTGAAAATCCGGAAAAATTTGTGGTTCGTGGTGCGGAGCTTATGCAGCTGGAACAGACATTATATAAATTCCTGGTTTATCAAACGGATAAACCTCTTGTAAGCTTACAATTCCTTGCCCAAATGAGCGTATAACAAACAAGAGAGCAGTGCGAGGAACTCTTTAAACCTGGTCTTATCAACTTTTACATGCTTCTTTTAGAGTTGACAAAGACCTGTCTATCTGTTATATTTTCTTAAAGAAAAGGCAATGAAGGGGATAAGTAGTTTTTGCAGCAGCGAATCGGGATAGTGCAAGCCGATATCAAAGACGAAGGCGCCCAGGAGCCATAATTTTATATTTGATAAGAGAGGACTGCTTGCAGTCAAACAGGGTGGAACCGCGGGAGCTTTAAGCCTCCGTCCCTGTAACATATTATGTTACAGGGACGGAGGCTTTTTTGTTTTCAGACCTGTATAAATTTAAGGAGGAAGAAAATGAATTTCCAAACGATTATTTTGAAGCTGCAAGAGTTCTGGGCTAAGCAAGATTGCATTATGGCTCAGCCTTATGACATCGAAAAAGGTGCGGGCACTATGAATCCGTCAACCTTCCTGAGGGTTCTTGGGCCTGAACCATGGCGCATTGCGTATGTTGAACCTTCCAGAAGACCAGCGGACGGTCGTTATGGCGACAATCCAAATCGCCTTTTTCAACATCACCAATATCAGGTCATCATTAAGCCTTCACCAGAAAATATCCAGGAACTTTATCTGCAAAGCCTGGCTGAACTAGGTATTCATCAGAATGAACATGACATCCGTTTTGTTGAGGATAACTGGGAATCGCCAACACTAGGAGCCTGGGGACTTGGCTGGGAAGTTTGGCTTGATGGCATGGAAATTACGCAATTTACTTACTTCCAACAAGTCGGTGGTATCGATGTAAAACCGGTTACCGTGGAGATAACCTATGGTTTAGAACGTCTTGCCATGTATATTCAGGGTGTTGAAAACGTATATGATGTTAAGTGGGTTGGTGATATCACATATGGGGATGTTTTTCATACAAATGAAGTAGAACAATCATTTTATAATTTTCAGATTGCTGATACGGCATTGTTGTTTGATCTGTTTGACAAATACGAAAAAGAGGCAATGCGTGTTATCGAGACCGGTAATATTCGCCCAGCCTATGATTATGTGTTGAAGTGCTCACATACTTTTAACCTGCTTGATTCTCGCGGAGCCATAAGCGTCAGCGAAAGAACAGCTTTTATTGGTCGTGTAAGGGCAATGGCACGTCTCTGCGCCGCTGCTTATGTTGAACAGAGAGAAAAATTGGGCTTCCCGCTGCTGAAAGGGGATAAATAAATATGGAACAGAAGTTATTATTTGAAATAGGCACAGAAGAAATACCGGCTAAATTTATGCCGGGTATTTTGGAGCAATTGAAGGGCTTGGCAGAAAAGAAATTGCAAGAACTTCGTGTTCCTTTTGCGTCGGTTACTGTTTTCGGTACTCCGCGCCGTATGACTTTTATTGTTGATGGTGTTGAAGAAACACAAGCAAGTACAGTTGTAGAGAGCAAAGGGCCTTCCATAAAGATTGCTTTCGGAAAGGATGGAGCTCCATCTAAAGCGGCACAAGGGTTTGCCAAAGGACAGGGCATAGCTGTTGAGGATTTAATTGTTCGTGATGAGTATGTCTATGCAGTTAAAAAATTAAATGGACAAGCAGTGCTTGAACTTTTACCGGCTTTCTTAGTCGATGTTGTGGAATCTTTGACGTTTCCTAAGAATATGCGTTGGGCTGATCACGAATTTCGCTTTGTGCGCCCTATACGCTGGCTGGTTGCATTGTTGGATAATAAAATCATTCCAATAGAAATAACCGGTGTTCAATCCGGACGTAATACCATTGGGCACCGTTTCCTGAGCAAAGGTGCAGTCGAAATAACCAGCGCCGGCGATTATGAAAAGGTGTTGCGCGAGCATTTTGTTATTGTTGACCAGGATGAGCGTCGCAGCATAATACGTCAGCAAGTTGAAGAATTGGCACAAAAAGAAGGCGGCATTGCTGAAATCGATGAAGATTTGCTGGAGGAAGTAGTTTATCTTGTCGAGTATCCTACTGCCCTTTGCGGCCATTTTGATGATAAATTTTTGGCGTTACCCAAAGAAACAGTTATAACTCCAATGCGCGAACATCAGCGTTATTTCCCTGTACTGACTGCTGAAGGAAAACTGCTAGCTAAATTTATTACTGTTCGTAATGGCAACAGTGAAGGTCTGGAGATTGTTGCACATGGGAATGAACGCGTTTTGCGTGCACGTCTCAGTGATGCGGAATTTTTCTTTAATGAAGACAGGAAAATAAAACTTGAAGAACGCTTGGAAAAATTAAAAACGGTAGTTTTTCAGGAAGGTCTTGGCAATATTTATGACAAGAGCTTGCGCTTGGCGAATATTGCGCTGGTATTGAAGAAAAACCTTAATGCACAAGTTGACGAAGACAATTTACAGCGTACGGCTCTGCTGTCAAAGACAGACTTGGTAACGGGCATGGTATGTGAATTTACCGAACTACAAGGTGTTATGGGGCGTGAATACGCTTTGCTTGATGGCGAAAAACCAGAAGTGGCACTGGGCATATTCGAACACTATCTGCCGCGTTTTGCAGGTGACGAATTACCAACAACTGATATTGGCCGTTTGGTAGGGATTGCCGACAAGCTTGATAATATTGCCGCTACTTTCAGCCGCGGATTGATACCGACAGGTTCACAGGATCCTTATGCTTTGCGACGTCAGGCAATAGGCATTATTAACATATTGCTTGATGGCAATTATCATTTGCCTCTGCTCAAAACAATTATTGCTGTTTTGGGCATGTTGAATGTTCCGGCTGCTAAAAATGGCGAATTATTGGCACAACTGCAAGAATTTTTCATGCAGCGCGTTAAAAATATGATGATTGACCAAGGCATTCGCTACGACGTTGTTGATGCAGTCTTAAATGAAAAAAATAATGATGATATTCTTGACCTGTTTGTAAGGGCGAAGGCTTTGGCTGAATATGTTGCAACGCCCGAAGCGGCTGAAAGCATTCAGGCTTTTACACGTGTAGCAAATCTGTGTAAAAAAGCAGAAGGTGATACTATTATCAAGGAAAGCCTGTTTGCAGAACCGGCAGAAAAAGAACTCTATGAAGTTGTCCGCCGTTTGCAAAAAGAAACTATTCCGGCCTTGGTTAGTTATAACTACGCTGAAGTGCTTAAATTGATGAATGAAGTTTCAGCACCGGTCAACAAATTTTTTGATACAGTAATGGTAATGGATAAAGATGAAAGTGTAAAAAACAATCGATTAGCTCTCTTGGTGCAAGTCAAAGAGACTGCTGAAATGGTTGGCGATCTTAGCGCAATAGTTTTGTAAAGAAAAATACAAAAATGAATAAATTTTATAAAAAAATTCACTTGAACAACGAACACAAACATGATATAGTGTATACTATATTAGAAATAGTCATTTAATAAGTATATGACAAAAGGAGTGCTACAATGAAAAAGGAAGAACAGTTTCTACTTTGGTTTGAACAGTTAGAAAAAACTGATGTTCCCATAGTCGGCGGTAAATCAGCCTCTCTAGGTGAAATGACTTCAAAGACGGATGTGCCGGTGCCTTATGGCTTTGCAACCACTGCATACGCTTATAGATATTTTATTGAGAAGAGCGGTCTTAAGGAAAAAATGGCAGCATTGCTGTCTGAGCTTACTGATGTTGAAAACAGCGCTTTACTGCGTGACGTAAGTGCCAAACTGCGAGCAGCAATTATGGCTGAAAAAATGCCTGAAGACCTGCAACAGTCAATTGCAAGCGCTTATGCCGAGTTAGCAAAGAAAGTCGGCGAGGAGCTTCCTTTCGTTGCTGTACGTTCAAGTGCTACTGCGGAAGATTTACCGGACGCAAGCTTTGCCGGTCAGCAAGATACTTATTTGAATGTTCAAGGCGCTGAAACTGTTATTGCAAAAGTTAAGGAATGCTATGCTTCCTGCTTCACGGACCGCGCTGTATACTATAGAGAAAAACAAGGGTTTGATCATCTGGATGTTGCCCTGAGCGCTGTCATCCAAATGATGGTATTTTCTAAAACTGCCGGTGTAATGTTCACTGTAAATGTGGCAACCGGCAATGACGACAATATTTTGATTGAAGCAGCCTATGGACTTGGTGAATATGTTGTGCAAGGAACTGTAACTCCTGACAACTATACGGTAGCAAAGGCTGACAACAAAATTATTGAAACCAATGTTAACTCTCAGGACGTAATGCTTGTACGTAAAAAGGGCGGCGATTGTGAAGAACAACCGGTGCCGGAAGAAAATCGTCATAGACAGACTTTGACTAATGAGCAGATTCTTGAGCTGGTTACCTATGCTAAAAAAATCGAAAAGCATTATGGCTGCTATATGGATATTGAATGGGGCATTGATGAACGCACCGACAAAATCTGGATACTGCAAGCTCGCCCTGAAACCGTTTGGTCAAGACGTAATAAAGAAGAGGGTAAAAAAGTGGAAAGTAAAAAAATAACTACTGACCGTAAAGTTATAGTTAAAGGATTACCTGCCAGCCCTGGACTTGTTTCTGGCCGTGCGCATGTAATATTAGATCCTTCTCGCATTGATGAATTTAAAGAAGGCGAGATACTGGTTACCGAAATGACAGCCCCAGACTGGGTTCCTGCGATGAAAAAAGCAAAAGCTATAGTAACTGATTCAGGCGGTATGACCTGCCATGCGTCAATTGTAAGCCGTGAGCTTGGCATCCCATGTATTGTTGGTACAAAGAGCAGAGGTGAATCCGCTACAACCACCATTAAAGATGGCATTGATATCACAGTCGATGCGACTAACGGTGTTGTTTATGAAGGCATTATTGAAAGTGCTAAAAAGCCTGAAGCTGCCGGCACTGTTGTTGCTGCCGAAACTTTCCCTGTAACTGGGACTAAGATCTATATGAATCTTGGTGACCCTGAACTCGCTGAAAAATATTCTGTATTGCCTTGTGATGGTATTGGCCTGATGCGTGAAGAATTCATCTGGACGACCTATATTCATGAGCATCCTTTGTATTTGATTAAAACTGGTCAACCGGAAAAGGTTGTTGACCAATTGGCAGAAGGATTCCGTCAGGTTTGCCAGGCTATGGCACCGCGTCCGGTAACTTTGAGATTCAGCGATTTCAAATCCAGCGAATATCGTGATCTGAAAGGCGGCGATGAATTTGAGCCTTATGAGCCGAGCGCACTTTTAGGATGGCGCGGAGCTTCCCGTTATTATGATCCTAAGTATATAGAAGCTTTCAAATTGGAAATTAAAGCTGTCCGTAAAGTTCGTGAAGAATTTGGCCTGAAGAACCTGCATGTTATGATACCTTTCTGCCGCAGTGTTGAAGAATGTGAAAAAGTAACGAATCTGATGGCTGAAGAAGGCTTGGCTCGCAGTAAAGACTTCAAGGTATGGTTGATGGCTGAAATTCCTGCCAATATAATTCTGGCTGATCAATTTAATAAATATGTTGATGGTTATTCCATCGGCTCCAATGATCTTACCATGCTGACACTTGGCTGCGATCGCGACAACGATACTGTTGCTCATATCTTTGATGAACGCAATCTTGCGGTACGCCGTGCGATAAAACACTTGATTGAAGTTGCC
The DNA here is from genome assembly GCA_051653445.1 of Acidaminococcaceae bacterium. GTDB lineage: Bacteria > Bacillota > Negativicutes > Acidaminococcales > Acidaminococcaceae > RZYP01. The sequence goes on from JBOFWD010000239.1 coordinate 14,913, forward strand.
CACAAAGATGGCAAGACTGTTTCTATCTGTGGACAAGCACCTAGCGTTTACCCAGAGTTTGCTGAATTCCTTGTAAAAAATGGCATTGATAGTATTTCTGTAAACCCTGATACTGTCAAGTTCACTAAGAAAATGGTAGCTCAAGTTGAGCAACGTATCATGCTCGATGCGTTGACTGGCAAAGGTAAAGCCGATGACAGCGACATTATTTGGTAATTAATAATAAATAATTGCACCCATGCAAAGGTTACCCAAATTAATAGAGGTAACCGAGCATGGGTGTTTTTTATAGAAAAATGCGTAAGAATTAATTATTTAGTGTAGATATTATTAAAAAAAAGAGGATTTTTGGGACAAATAGCGTATAATAAAGCATACACTATTTTGGTTTTGGGAAGGAAGTGAGTAACATTTCTCTTAGTAATAGACAAAAAAGAATTGCGGAAATAGTTCGTCAGGACGGACCGATTACAGGAGAACACATTGCAGAAAGATTAAACGTAACAAGAGCTGCATTACGTTCGGATTTGGCAATTCTTGTAATGAGCGGTATATTGGATGCGAGGCCAAAGGTTGGGTATTATTTCACTGGCAAAAATACTTTAGGTATGCTTATGGAAGAAATATCAGGTATTTGCGTTCGTGATATTCAATCAGTCCCTATTGCTATTCATAATGATAAAAGTGCTTATGATGCTGTTGTTACCATGTTTTTAGAAGATGTGGGAACAGTTTTTGTCGTAGGTGATAACAGCAGTCTTTTAGGGGTTGTTTCACGCAAAGACTTGCTAAAAACAGCAATCAATAAGGGTGCTGACCTGCAGAATATGCCAATAGTGATGGTAATGACGCCATTATCGAAATTAATAGTCACAAAACCGGAGGACTCTGTCGCAACGGCTGCGAGGCGTTTGATTGATAACGAGATTGATTGTTTGCCTGTTGTTAAAATAATCAATGAAGAAAAGCATTGTTATGAAGTAATAGGCAGGATTACCAAGACAAATTTTACAAGGCTGCTGGTTGACCTGGCAGAAGGTAAAGGAGGAATTTATCATAGCTAGTTTGCCAATAATTTATGCTGTCTCCGACTCTATTGGTGAGACGTCAGAGGCTGTTGCAAAAGCAACAATAAGCCAGTTTGTACAGGAAAAATTTGATATTATTCGTGTTCCGTATCTGAAAGACGCAGAACAGGTACATGCTATTGTTAAGGAAGCGAAGGAAAATAATGCAGTAATTTGCCACACCATAGTTTCACCTGAATTGCGTGAGATAATTGCTAATGAAGCAAGGATCGAAAATGTTGAGGTAGTTGACATTATTGGGCCTGTGCTTAGAGCAATTGAAAAAACTTCCGGATTATTGCCGAAAAATCAACCAGGTCTTATTCATGCTCTTGACCATGAGTATTTTAAACGCGTTGAGGCTATTGAATTTGCTGTTAAGTATGATGATGGTAAAAATCCTTGGGGTCTTGCCAAAGCGGACATTGTTCTTATTGGTGTTTCACGTACTTCTAAGACGCCTCTCAGCATGTACCTGGCTCATAAACAGCTGAAAGTTGCTAATGTACCTTTGGTGCCGGAAATAACTCCTCCGGAGGAACTTTTCAAGGTTCCTGCGCATAAAGTTATCGGTCTTTTGATAGACCCATATAAACTCAATGAAATTCGTGTTGAACGGTTAAAAACGATGGGGCTGGCAGATGATGCTACATACGCCGACGTTAATCGTATTAACGAAGAATTGGAATACGCCAAAGCAATAATGCGAAGGATACATTGTAAAATAATCAACGTTTCCAATAGAGCAGTTGAAGAAACAGCCGGCTTGATTCTTGAGTATGCAGCTAAAAATTTAAACCGCTAGTTTTTGCTGAAAAACAAACAACCCCCGCAGCGCGGGGGTTGTTTTAATCGTGGAACTTTTTGGTTCGTACATTATAGAGTATTTTCTCGGTTGCGATTTGCCCATATTCATTTTTGCTGGTTGTCAAGAGGTTTTGGGTCTGTTCAGTGAAAGAAGCAGAATCCGCACTTATCAGAACGTTTCCTTCAAAAATAGCGTCTTTTGTGCTCCAATTAAAAGATCCACTGGAAGCAGTAATATTGGCGTTGCCATCGTAGAAATTAATATCGCCTTCAACTACAGCTGTTTTTTGACTGCCATAAACATAAACGCTATCACCTGTGAAAAGCATATTATCTTGCTTAAGCGATATATTGCCTTCCGCATATACTTCTAAAGAGTATAATTCAACCTGTGCTCTGTCAGCTGTAATTAGCCTGCTGCCTGTATCAACGGAAACGTTGCCTTCCAGATAATATGTAGCTGTAATAGGATCGAAGTTTTGCTTATCACATTTTATTATAGGTTTTGCCAGACAAGATAAAGGTATTAAACAAAGTAAAAAGACAAATATTAAAATTTTTTTCATGAAAAATAACCTCCGTGGTTTTTAATTATATCAAAATTTTCAAAAAAACGACAGTGAACCTTTTATTTTAGATAATAGTTGAAAATATTTTGCCAATTAATATTAAAGATATATTTTTTATTATGCAAATATAATAGGTATAGCCTATGAATTCAGCAAATGATGGCTGTTTTGCGAACGCTGAAATGCTAATTATTTTACAAAATAAGAATGAAACGCCTAAAAATCTTTAAATGAAAAAGAGGAAAAAAACTATTCATATTGAATATAATAAATCAGTAAGCTTCTTTAATTATTGCAACGGGTGTATTTATGAATGATGTGTATGAAAGTTTTAAAGAGCAAGTTCGGGCACAAGCTGATATTGTAAAAGTCGTTTCCGAGTATGTCGCACTGAAAAAGAAAGGCGGCCGTTATTGGGGGTGTTGCCCATTTCATGGCGAGAAGACACCTTCGTTTACGGTTACTCCTGGTAAAAATCTTTTTCATTGTTTTGGTTGTCATGTTGGCGGTGATGTTTTCAATTTTGTCATGAAAATTGAAAATCTAAGCTTTCCGGAAGCAACTAAGTTTTTGGCCAATAAATATGGCATACCAATACCGGAAAAGCAAAAGACTGAACAAGAAATACTGCGGGAAAAGAAGTCCAAACAAATTTATGATGCCAATGCTTTGGCTGCTAGATTTTTTCAGGCTTGCCTTTTAAAAACTGAATATGGTAAGAGTGCTCTGGAATATTTGTTTAAACGCGGAATTGATATGGAGATTATTGAAAAATTCTCCTTAGGGCTGGCCGCACCAGGTTATCACACACTTTGTAATGCTTTGAAAAAAAGAGGGCTAAGCGACGAGCTGCTTGCTAAAGCCGGATTGGTTGTCAAGCGTGATGACGCAAGCGTCTATGACCGCTTCCGTGAGCGCATAATGATACCAATCAAGGATGCCAGAGGAAGAGTTGTTGGTTTTACCGGCAGAGTTTTCGGCAAAGGGGAGCCTAAATATTTGAATACCGGTGAGACCGAACTTTTTACTAAGCGCTCAATTCTTTTTGGTATGGATGTCGCTTTTAAGGCTGCCAAGGAGAAAAAGCAAATAATTGTTGTTGAAGGACACATGGATGCAATTAGCTTACACGCCGCAGGCGTTAATTGGGCTGTAGCTTCGATGGGAACAGCTTTTACTGAGCAACATGCAAATTTAATTTCACATGTTGTTCCCGAGGTTGTTTTTTCCTTTGACAGCGATGAGGCCGGTTTAAAGGCTGCGATGGATGCGATTCCTGTTGCTTTACGGGCCGGGCTTGAGGTTAAGGTGCTTGTTGTACCTATGGGCAAGGATCCTGATGAATTTATCCGGTTGGAAGGTACCGAGGCTTTTGTCAGCCTTATTGCACAGGCATCTTCAGGAGTTGATTTCCAGATCGAAAGAACTTTGGAAAAGAATAATTTTTCAACTCTTGAAGGAAAAGTAAAGACTGTGTCGAATATACTACCGTTCCTATTAGAATGTAAAAGTGACATCGAAGTAGTCAGAAGAATTCGCAACTTGGCTCAAAAGCTTACAATTGATGAAAATTTGATTGTCAGTGAGTTTAAAAAAATAAGACGTGGCAAGGGAATT
>JBOFWD010000240.1:0-15957 GCA_051653445.1 Acidaminococcaceae bacterium
AAACATCACCATTGTATAAATAGACATTGGCAATATATTATTATTACATTTATCTGCTCATTGGTCAATATAAGCATTACCTGTATACATAATTTTATTTTACCAAAAATACTATTGTAGCACCAGTCCCGCCTTCGTTCAAAGGAGCTACTTCCGTATTTTTAACCGATCTATGACCAGTGAGATATCCGTTCAAACCAACTCTGAGCATCCCCGTACCTTTGCCATGAATAATCCTTATTTTTTCGGTTCCGGCAAGCATTGCGTCATCTATAACTTTATCAACGACAGGAATTGCTTCTTCTACCGTCATACCGCGCACATCTATTTCCGCCGGCACTGATTCGTTTTTTGCAACGAATAAAGTATGCGCATATCCTTTTCGCATTGTAGGAGCTTTATTTATTCCTTCAATTTTCGGCTCACGCACTAAAAGACACTTCTTCATGGGAACACTGGTCTTCATGGCGCCTACCCGGACAACTACGTTGTCTCCGTTGATTTCAACAATTGTTCCATTCTGCGCTAAAGACAATAAGTAAACTATCTGCCCCAGTTTTGCAATACCTTTGGAAAGTTGTTTGCCTTCCGGAGCCGGCACATTTGCAAAATCATACGATTTCGCTAATTTTTTTCTTGCCTCTTCTGCCAGTGCGTTCATTTTTTCAACATCGAATTCCTTTTTCATTGCGCGCAATTCTTTCATGATTTCTTCCGCTTCCCTGCGTGACTTTCTATACACTTCATCGGCTTCTTCTCTTGCCTTGCGCAATAATTCATTTTTTCTCTTGTCTAGTTCTGTCTTTTTATATAATAATTCTTGCCGGATTTTTTCGCTTTCCCTCTTTAGAGCTTCTATTTCCTTATTCTGCATTTCATATTGGCGCCGTTCACCCTCAAGGTTTTGCAAAACATCTTCCATATGTAAATGTTCCTGAGTAAGCATCTCCCCAGCTTTGTCAATAATTTCCTGCGATAAGCCCAGTCTTTTGCTTATATAGAAAGCGTTGCTGCTGCCCGGGACTCCCATTAACAAGCGATATGTCGGTCTTAATGAAACCGGATCAAATTCCACACTGGCATTCTCCATGCCCATATGTTCAAAAGCAAATGTCTTAAGTTCGCTATAATGAGTAGTAATTATTGTGAAAACGCCTTTTTTGTGCAAATGTGACAAAATCGACATGGCTAAAGCCGCGCCTTCATCTGGATCAGTGCCCGCACAAATTTCATCTACCAAAACAAGGTCTTTTTCCTTGACTTCTCCTATTATTTCAACTATATTGCGCAAATGTCCAGAAAAAGTACTAAGGCTCTGTTCGATGCTTTGTTCATCGCCTATATCAGCATAGATTGCTCTGAACACCGGCATTTTTGCTAAACGTGCGGGAACAAATAAACCAGCTTGTGCCATCAAAGCAAAAAGCCCGACTGTTTTTAAAGCTACGGTTTTACCACCTGTATTAGGACCTGTAATCAATAATGTGTTGAATTTCTCACCAAGCTTTATATCCAGAGGCACAACGTTTTCCTGCTGCAGCAACGGATGCCGCCCTTGCAATATCTCAACGTAGCCATTTACAAGCATCATCGGTCTAACTGCTCTTTGTTCCTGGGCCAAATAGGCTTTTGCAGAAATAACATCAAAATCTGTAAAAATACCTAGAGAAATTGCTATCTCGTTAGCTTCTGCTCCGACAAAACCGGACAACTGTCTCAGGATACGTTCCACTTCCTCTTTCTCCTGAGAAATATATTTTTTAATATCATTATTAAGATTAACCACTGCCATCGGTTCAATAAATAACGTGGCCCCACTGCCAGATTGGTCGTGGACAACTCCAGGGAAATTAAACTTGTACTCTTGTTTAATCGGAATGACATATCTGTCACCGCGCATCGTAACCAACTGTTCTTGAAAATATTTCTGATATTCAGGAGAATGCAGAATGCTATCAAGCTTCTCTTTTACCCTGTTTTTTGCTATCGCGATAGCATTCCTGAGTCCGCCCAATTTTGTTGAAGCCGAATCTTTTATTTCACCCTTCTCTGAAATTGCGCTCTCAAGCTGTTTTTCCAATTTCATAAAACTTTGCATCCCACTTGCATATTCAGCAAGCGTTGGTGCCATTTCATTTTCTCCCTGCAAAAAAGTCTTCATTTGCCTGATGGCCGCAAGTGTACTGTCCACAAGCAATAGTGCTTCAGCATCGAGCACCGTGCCCAGCTGAGCTCTTTTTATTAAATCAGAAATATCACCAGCACCGCCTAAGGGGAACCTTTTGCCCATGTCAAGCAGTCGTAAGGCTTCATCTGTTTCAGTAAGTGCGCGCTGTACAATGCCAAATTCACCTGCACTTTGAAGCGCAAGTGCTTTTTGTTTGCCTAATGATGTTGCGGCTTTACGTGCAAGGCGCTCTTTAATTTTATCAAATTCCAATGTTTTTATTGCAAATCTTGCCATTTAAGAACTGCTCCTTAATCAGAGAACTCCTCTGAAATAATGTCCTCTTGTAGTTTGTGCCAAATTTTCTTCAATCTGGATATCGCCATCAAGTACGCGTCTATACAAAGATACTATTTTTGCTGTCTCTTCCGGTGAATAAAAACGTGCGTCAATACGTAAACGGCGTATGCCGTTCTTTGCCATTTGCTTTGCATATTTCAGCATTGACAAATCGTGGGCATTAAGAATATGCATACGGCAAAACTGGTCAGTTACGATTGGGAAACTTTCCTCCTTGCGATCCTGAAGGAAAAGAGGTTCCTTACAACCATATGTGCACTTACCTTTATCCAGTTCTCCTAAAAAGCTGCCGGCAATACAATATTCAGAAACCATCATTTCGAGTCTTCCCTGTACTAGGCATTCAAGCATCAGTGGGGAGTTATCCGCTAAATGCTCTACTTGTGCCATGGTAAGCTCTACTGATAAAGTTGCGCCTGCGGCTCCCTGTGCATGCCAAAAATGCAAGGTTTGAGCATTAAAAATATTTAGCGGCCAGTCTGCCCACAATGGTATCTTTAATTCCAGCTGTTGGGCCAAATACCACAATCCATTATTGGCGATCAATAATAAATCAGGCTCCAGTCCTTGCCAGAATTTCATTTGTTCTTTAAAATATGCCAGCTGGCCTTCCTTTACTATCCTTGGCGTTGCAATAGCAAGTTTCCTGCCGGCACTTTTCACTAATGCGGCAATCTTTTCAAATTCAGAATGGCTTGCTGCTTTATGCGAAAAATTTTCGCCGCCAAAAACCAGCCATTCGGCTCCAGCTGACAACGCAGCTTCAGCTTTTGGCAGACTATCTACACACACAGTAAGCTCGCCGAAGTGTGAATGGTTTGACTTAGGCTTACCATTAAAAGCAATCCTATTTTTGCTTCTTGATTTTCTTGAAGGCGCAAATGCGTCGATTCTTAATTTATTAAGCATTTCCGTTGCTATTCTGCGCGCTTCATTTATTTCGCTCATTGGTACCATTATATTTTCGTCATGTTCAAACGCTAAATCTTTCAGCTCATATTCAGTTGTGCCGAGACGTTCAACTTGTTTACGCACTGTTTCTTCCGTAAGAGGATGCTTCCTGGCATTTTCAACGATAAAAGCTGTCTCCCCATAACCGCAGTTACCCTCATCATCAGTCAAACTTACTTTCATAGGCTCCCCAAGCCTTGCCTCGACGTGGGCATTGACCGAAATTCTTTTTTTATTGGCTTCTCCGCAGAATCGCTGAGCATATGCCATCAATTTGCTATCAAAAGTTCTGAAAACCCTGTCATTTAATTTGACACCTTTTGGCACATCAATCTCAACCTGTTCACCAACTGCAGCGGAATTGACTGCTTCGCCGCCACTAGTCATAACGTTAACCGTGGTGCCGACACGACCGCCGACAGTTACCCAAAACTCCAGTCCGTCTCCAAGATGAATGTCATTTTCCAGTTTAACTGTGGCCTTATTGTCTTTTTTATCAAGCTTAATAACTCTGCCAATAAGAACACCCCTGTTATTTGGTCTTCTGTCACTCATCATCTCTTTTCCCGGACGCCCGTCGAGGAAACCTGTTGTAAAATCGCGATTGAAGATTTGCTTGATATTCAATTTGTCTTCATCTGACACATGATAATCACCGTTTAAATAACTATCGATTGCACGACGATAAATATCAACAACTACGGCAACATATTCCGGTCTTTTCATGCGTCCCTCAATTTTATAGGAGGCAACACCAGCCTCAATCAATTCCGGCAAAATATCGAGTGTATTCATATCCCTTGGGCTTAGGAGATATTGTCCTGCCTGGTTACTGTCAAGCACTGTTTCACCTTTTTCATTAACAAGACTATACGGCAGACGGCAGGGTTGTGCGCAGCGCCCTCTGTTGCCGCTGCGTCCTCCTATAAGGCTGCTCATGAGACACTGGCCGGAATAGCATACGCATAGAGCGCCGTGAATAAATACCTCTATTTCTGGCGAAGATTCGGCACAAATTTTTCTGATTTCCTGCAAACTGCACTCTCTCGCCAACACCACCCGTTCCATGCCTGCTTGATAGGCAAATTCCGCACCGGCAGAATTAGTAATGGTCATCTGAGTACTTGCGTGTAATGGCAAATCAGGAACAACCTTACGTGCTACTTCTATTACACCGAAATCCTGCACAATAATACCGTCAATACCGACATTATTTAAAAAAACCAGATAGTCAGCTAATTCTTCCATTTCACTGTCATCCACCAACGTGTTAACAGTTACATAAAGATGCACCCTATGTAGATGTGCAAAAAAAACAGCTTTTTCAATCTCTTCTCGATTAAAGTTATTTGCATATTGTCTGGCACCAAAAGCCATGCCACCAAAATATACTGCGTCAGCACCGGCATTTACAGCAGCCTCCAAAGCTTCCCAATTGCCAGCAGGTGCTAATAATTCAGTAATTTTACTTATCATTTTTTTATTCCTTCCGACTTTTATCGTTTTTCCCTGCTATTATTTTTAAAATGTCATTATAATCACTTTTTAGGTCATTTAGTTCACTGGCAAGCTCCAGCGCAGCTAATACAGCAACTTTACTCGGGGTCAAGGCTGATTGATTTTTTGCTATCTTCAACATTTTGGCATTCACTATTTCAGCAAGAACCAGCAATTCATCTTGCGGCATCTCTGTCTTGATTTGGTACTCATCATTAAAAATACGTAATACAATCTTTTGTTTTTCCATTTTGTTCACCGCTTTACAATTTTTAATTCAATTTTATCAACAATCAACTACTATTGCCACCGAAATTTGCTTGCATAATAAACAACGAAAAAACCGGCGAATTAAATGCCGGTTTTTTTCGTCAAACACACAACTAGCCGCCTATTCTGCTATTAAGTCAAACTGCATGTTTGATACTGGATACTTTTCCCATTGTCTTTTATAATTAAGTTTTACCGGGAAACTACCTGCTTTATCTGTTGCGATAACAATAATCTCTGTTCCCATCGCGCCAACCGTACTCGCATCATTGCCGCCTGGCATAAGATAAGAGGTACCAATTTCCAGCACACCGGAACTTTTTGTCGCTAAATCAAGTTCCCATTTATAGCCGGCAGTTCTGTTTGCATCGAGCCTAATTGCAACAAGCTCGCCAACTTTGATATACAAAGCCGCACCCGCTGCAGAATTAGTAATCTGACGAACCGGCAAAATACGTGGAGCTTCACCTACATCAACAAAACCAAGCAAGGCAGTATAAGGAACAAACCTATCATAAATGCTGTATTTTTCACTTCTCGTATATACGCCCGCATCAGCAAAAACAATATCCTCGTAACCACCTATAACACGTTCAAAACCTTCCCTGTACCGAAAAAAATCAGCTAAAACACATTCTTTACCGGTTGTCACATCAATATTGACAGCCTTATACAGTGTTCTATTACCGGTCGTTGCTTTTAAAACAACGCTAAAAACGCTGGACTGGTCCAAAAGTTGGTCATAACTGATTAACCCTTCGGCAGGAAGTTCACGCACCAATTCATAAGCTCGCATCTTCAAAACACTGTTAATACTCTTTTGCAGGTTCGCATCGCCAATACCATCTACCTCAGGAATTACACCTTTAACGGGTCCATCGTCTACACTGCGTGCTAACAGGGTTATCTTTTCACTTGCCAAAGCAGTTGTAGCAAAACAAAATATCAGTAAAAACAGCAATAATATTTTTTTCATCAACAAAATCACTCCCTATAAAAAATAGCAAGCAGTCAAAAACGGTTCAAGAACTTTTTTGTCTCTTGTCATAATAAGGTTATTTCCAACAGTCACCTTGCCACCGGATATGATTATACCACTAATTGATACATTATTGCCAATGCTGACATTCTTTTTTGCAATAATCAAGGCTTTATCAAGTTGCACATTATCTTCTATCACTATGCCGCTGCCGCTGATAAGCCATAAATTGCCAATAGATCTGCAACTTTCCTTAATAGTTATGCCGGCCTCATCCACCAAAACGCCATCACCTTTGATAATGGTGTTTTCAATTACACTATAGGCACTATTTCCTGAGGATGTATTAAAATATAATCTTTTTTTTAAACCGTAATCGCTCAACTCTTTTGCTGTTGGCAAAACCATTTTGCAGAATTGCTTATAAGCGCTTACATCAAACAGAGGCATTACACTACCGTTGCTGCCATCTGCAATACTAACGCCATTTGGTTTACTACCAGAAATGCCGTCCTGAGCATAAATTGCATTTTGATAAACCTTATTTTGCGCCCCACCAGGTGGCAATAACTTATCTTCGTACAATTGCCACTTCCAGTCAGCGCTTTCCAAAACTATTTTAATCTGACGAACACCCAGTTGTATATCCTTTTTTGTGGTTATTTCCGCCGTCACTTCCTCGTTGCCGGGATAAAGTTTTATTTCTTTAAGCTGAATAGCAGAACTCAATTTTCCCTGTTCTTCGTTGCGTACTGCAATTTTTATAAGACTTTCTCCTAAATTTAAAACTTGTTCCTGCCTTATATCATCTAACTGTGTCTCGCTTTCTCTTGTAATCAGAAAAAAGAAGCCCTGAAATATTGTTAAAATGACTGTTGAAAATAATAAGACAGAAAGAGAAATAATTCCTTTGCGCTGCCATATCATAAAACTTTGCCATTGCATAGATTGATTACCTCAAAAAACTTTTTTTCTCTATTGGTTGAATATTCGCGTATAGAAAAAGTTAGCAAAAAGCTTTTTTCAGAAAGCTTCTCAGCATGCCATGCTGTTACTTCCATACCAGGCGTGGTCAGCGGATTAACCCCGGCATTTTTATTCTCGACTTTTATACGTTGATAAAGAGTCGTTAGGTGTCGTCCTGTTGGAGACTCACTGCAATAATAATATTTTTTTCTCTTTGCTGCTGTTTCCTCACACATAATTACACTGGTTTCATCTAAGCCTTCCAACACTTGGACTTTTTCAACATTAAAATCAATATTTTCTCTCAGCAATGCCATCATTGACCTTTCAACCCGATAAATCTCCAAGTCGGCACCAACCTTTTGATATGTGGAAATTGACTGAAACAAAGCGTCATGAAAAATAAATAACATTAAACTCATCAGCATCATTGCAATACAATACTCCAGAAGCAAAAATCCCTTTTTATTCATAGCGCACCAAATTCACCAGCGGCTTGGTTTTGCCTTTTTCATAAACTATCACGTCCAACCTATTAGTTTCGGCAAGGGTTCTGCTTTTTTCGATTTTAGTTTCAATCTCAAACTCAGCTTTTTCTTTCCGTGCGCCTCCTGCAAGACCTGAACCTTGCTCAAGGTTTGCCATTTCCATCTGGGCAATTTCAAAGCCGTCCTTCTGCATATTATGTCTTAACATCATGGAAACAATGCTGTTATGTATGATAGACAAAGACAAAAGCACTACACAGGTCACTAAGAAAAAAGCAAGCATTTCCAGCAATATAAAGCCATCATGTTGTCTCATCTTTAATCACTATCCTACCCGTAACCGGCTGTACCTCAACATATCTTCTTTTTAAATTATTTTTTCTGCTATAAACATTCACGCACACTGCCCGCTGAGGACTGCCGTTAGTTGAAAATGAAATTTTATTAGTATTGGCACACGTTGCTGTTATTGATTCTAAACCAAGTTTTGAAAAAATTACATTTTTAACAATTTTTTGGTTTTTGAAAATCGCATAGCCGTCGCCATATCTGTCCAACATTATAAAGTATGTGCCTCCACCTAAGTTTCTAAAAAGCGACTTGTTTTGTATGTTGGCGAGATCCATGGCCAATAATCGGCTGGCATTGTTGATCTTAGCCGTCTCCGATATTTTCAGAAAACCTTGCCACATTGGCAGTGAAAGCGCAAGCATAAATAAGAAAATAGCTAGGCCGGCGATTAATTCAAGCATAGCAAAACCTTTTCTACATGTTCTCATTTACTCACCCGTAATATTTAACTGTCATCATTCCGGCTTTTTTACATTGGTGCCATCAGCCATAATAACAGCACCATTGGTCTTAGTTCCTGTAAGGCTATAACTGGCTCCATCAAGTTTATAGACAATTTTTTCTTTTTCGGCCGCTTCATATACTTTATTTAATACATACCCGTCGTCTTTCAAGTCTTTCAAACCAGCTGGATAGATTCCGTTTTCCATCCTATATAATTTTACTGCACTATCTAAAGTTACTAAATCTGCAACCATCTTAGTATCCTTTGCCCTATTGCTGGCAATGTCAAGAGAAGGCATCAGCATAATCGCCATCATTCCCAGAATTGCTAAAACAGCTACGACTTCTATTAAAGTAAACCCCTGTTTTTGTTTTAAAAAACCATTAAACATTTACTCCCATCTCCTATTATATGTATTCCGGCATACCGGAAATCAAGCCCATGATTGGTGTTGCAACAGAGAATATGATGCAGCCAACAAGTATTGCAATTATAATAAGCAAAAGCGGTTCAATTGCCGCCTTGAGGTTTTTTAGCTTGTCCTGCAGTTCTGCATCTATAATTTCAGATGCCTCGGTCAACATTTCAGGCAATTTGCCGCTATCCTCGCCAATGCTTACAAACTCAATGCTGGTTTCACTTAACAATTCACCATTCAGCGCTATTGCTTGGGATATACGGGCACCACGCATAACGGCATAGCTTGCCATACTGCTTTTTTCTTTCATTTCCCTTGACTGCAATGCATCGGCAGCTGCAGTTAAAGCTATAGGTATAGCTATGCCACTTTTTAACATTATAGATAAAATGCGGCAATATCTGATTTCCATCATTTTACGATAGCAACCAGAAATTTCCGGAAGTTTCAAACAGCCTTCTTTTATTCGCCCGCGTTGACAATAAATTATCCCAAGAAAAAATAAAAAAAAGCTGTTCGCTTCCCAACGAAAATATTTTAAAACATTGCCTACATAATCTATTAATTTTAAAAAATTAGATTGTTCTATACCAAAAGAAGAATACAATTCAACAAACATTGGCAAAACTTTGAAAACGAAAAAAATAAATGTGCATGCAGTTAAAGAAACCACAATGCACGGATATATGCAGGCATTTCTGATAAAACGCTTCAATTCGCTTTGATTTTTGTAATAATCAGCGAGTTCGCCAAGCAAAACGCTCAAGGAACCACTATTTTCGCCAGCCTCAATAATCTTAACGGAAGCCGGTGTGAAAATATCCTTTTGTTTCTTCATCGCAGTAGCTAAAGATAGCCCTCGGTTTAAATTTTCAATCAACAAATTAGCTATATCATAAGTGCCACCCCGTGACTTTAACTTTATCATCTCCAGTCCTTTTATCAGCGAAATACCTCCTTCAAGCAATGACGACAGTTGCCTGAAAAAACTTTCCCGAAAGACGTCATTCACTGCAAATTTTTCAGAATGAAAATTTGCATATAGTTCCCTGTAATTCCTATTTTTTTTGATTTTTGTCACATATCCATAATTAGCTCTGATAAATTCTGCCACCTCTTCTTCGCTTCCGGCTCTCAATTCTCCGCAGAACTTTTTACCCTGTTTATCTCTGGCACACCATTGATATACATTCACAACTTCACCTCCTTTCTTTAAATACATATTTAAGTATTCGTTCTTGAAAACTCATATCCTGCAAAAAAAAGAAAAAAGCGGCAGATTAAACTGCCGCTTTTTTCCATATTGTATACTAAAGTTTTAATTCTACTACTTTATCGCTTTCCATAGTAGCGCGAACATCAATAATGCGTTGGTTAGCAGAACCCTTGAAGGGCAGGCTTATATCACGCTGCTCAAGAATAAACGGCCCGTCAACCATGACATTAATGGCTTTTACAACGGGCAATTCTTTTATCTCCTCAAAATGATAGCCGGTATAAAGCCAAATATTTAAATCCGGCTTAGCTTTACGCAGAAGATAAACCAAGTCAAGCAAGGCATCCGCTTGTGCCAACGGATCGCCGCCACTGAACGTAATACCTCTATGAATAGGCGTTATTTTAGCAATTATTGCCTCCGCCAATTCCTCTGGATAATACTCGGTGCCACCTTCAAAAGTAATCAACGGTTCATTATGACAACCTGGGCAGTGGCGTGGGCAGCCTTGAAAAAAGACTACTGTTCTGATTCCAAGACCATCAACAACTGATTCGGAAAGAATATCCGCAACTTTCAAAGTCATCATTTATGTTCCTCTCCTATTGGCTGCAGCTAACTCGTTTGACTTTGTGTGCTAGCTGGGCATCGCAATGTGGACAATAGTCGCCATCAATAATGCCTGTATAACCACATTGATTACAATAATCTATTGGGAAATTAATGCCAACATAGCCACAGTCACAAGCGCACATATGGCGCAAAATATCTTCAACTGCATCGAGATTATTTACAGGCGATGCACTAAACTCTACATAGCTTATATGACCTGCATTGGTATATTTATGGTATTTACCCTCTATGCGCATTTTTTCAAAAGCACTTACTGGGAATCCGACAGGTACATGGAAAGAATTTGTGTAGTAATCTTTATCAGTGACACCTGGTATGATACCATATTCTTTTCTGTCCATACGCACAAATCTTCCTGATAATCCTTCGGCCGGTGTAGCAATCAAAGTATAATTCAAATTATACTTATTTGACATTTTATCCATTTTATTACGCATAAAAGCAACAATTTCTTCTCCCAAAACTTGTGCTTCTTCACTTTCGCCATGATGTTTGCCAGTAAGAGCTATTAAAGTTTCCGCAAGGCCAATGAAACCCAAAGAAAGTGTTCCATTAACTATTGCATCTTCAATTCTATCATCATTCGCCAGTTTTTCAGATCCCAGATAAAGTCCCTGGCCCATTAGGAATGGTAAGTCACGAACTTTAAGGTTAGAAACGACTTTAAAACGATGATACAGTTGTTCTGAAATAAGATCTATCATTTCGTCAAGATGTTGATAAAAAGCCATGATATCACGCTCGGCACGAATGGCAAGACGCGGCAGGTTTACGGTTGTAAAAGAAATATTGCCTCTCCCTGTTGTTACAGCCGGGCCACGACGATTGGAAATAACCCTTGTGCGACAGCCCATATAGGCAACGTCACCGCCGTATTCTTTGTTGAAAGACGTATCCATAAAACTGAAGGTTGGATTCATGCGACGTGAAGCAACGGAAATCGCTAGTTTGAATAGGTCATAGTTTGGATCACCCGGATCCATGTTAACCCCTTTCTTTACACGGAAAATAACATTAGGGAAAATTGGATTTTCACCTCTGCCCAAACCTTTGGCGTAAGCTTTTAAAACATTGCGAATTACCTTGCGGCCATTTTCAGAGGTATCAAGACCTAAGTTCAAACTGGAGAAAGGTACCTGCGCACCTGCTCTTGAATGCATGCTGTTCAGATTATAAATTAAAGCCTCCATCGCCTGGAATACCTCTTCATCTGAAGCATTTTCCATAAAAGGAGCCATGTCATAATCAAAGAAACCAAAAGATTGACCGCCAAACATATCATTTTGCGAACTTTGCAAAATGATAGCAGCGAGAGCAGTTGCAGAGGTCGGACGACGTGGCGATCTGATAAAACCATGTCCGTTGTTAAATCCGGTGGATAAAAGACGACCAAGAGGGATATTTAAGCAATTCATCGTTTTGCCATAAAAATCCAAGTCATGGATGTGAATATCTCCTTTGCGGTGTGCCACTGCAATTTTTTCCGGTATCATCCGGTTCAAATAATATTCACGACTGGCGGCGCTGGCAATTTGCAGCATTTTTGCAGACGGTGAATTGGAAATATTAGCATTATCTCTATCAGTTTCTTTCAAAATTTCGCCAACAGTATCCATCAACTCTGAGCGCGCATTGCGAATCGCGGTCCTCTTGGCACGATAAAGAATATATGCTTTAGCCGTACGGGCATGACCTTTTTCGATAAGAATCTTTTCAACTACATCCTGTACTTGTTCGACAGTAACGATGCCTTTAAAATGTGCTTTTAAATATTTTAAAACCTCAATCGTTACCTCCATAGCCATTTGTCTATCTGCACCACCGACGGATTTCGCTGCTTCAAAAATTGCGTCGGTAATTTTTATTTCATCAAATTCGACTTCGCGTCCGTCGCGCTTGCGAATCATCATTGCTAATCCACTCCTTAAATTTTGGTTTTTTCCTTTTTCATCATGTTGTGAATTTCCTGCATAAAATTATTTACATCCGCAAATTGACGATAGACAGATGCAAAGCGAACATAAGCTATTTTATCAGTGCTCTCCAAATGGTTCATAACAGTTTCGCCAATTGCTTCCGTAGTAATTTCAGCTTCACCGATAGTTCTCAGTTCGCGTTCAATGTTTTGAGCTATTTCCTGAATGCATTCATATGATACCGGCCTTTTTTCAAAAGCTTTTATCAGACCATTTAAAAGCTTTTGGGCATCAAAAAGTTCTCTCCGTCCATCCTTTTTAACAACTATTAATGGCGTTTCTTCATACTTTTCATAA
This sequence comes from Acidaminococcaceae bacterium, assembly GCA_051653445.1. Classification (GTDB taxonomy): domain Bacteria; phylum Bacillota; class Negativicutes; order Acidaminococcales; family Acidaminococcaceae; genus RZYP01. Next base: position 13,015 of record JBOFWD010000240.1, read on the forward strand.
GTTGTAAAACGCCTGTTGCACTTTGCGCATTCCCTTCTTCGCCTAATCGAAGAGCCTTCATCAATCGCCCTGGAATCAACCACTCGACTGTCACCATAAGAACAAAATGGACACCTCATGCTCTTAACCTCATTTCAGCAGCTATTTTCAACAGCAATATTATAGCACACACGATGGCCGATGTCCATGCATGTTGTGTGCTTGCTCTTAATTTTCAGGTTTTTGTACTATATATAGTAAAAGCTGCAACTGACGAGCAGTTGCAGCTTTTTTCAGAAAATTTATTATTATCTTCCGCGAATCCATGGTGGAATCTCAGCAGAAGGAGGTGTGAAGGCTCCTAATGCAGACCCAGTTTCTCTTCTGGCTGGATTATATAGGCCATCATAGCCTTTCTTAGCGTTACCGTCTTTAGGCAGCGTCGGATTCTTTCCACCAAACCCTGTTGCAATAACAGTAACACGAATCTCATCATCAAGCGATTCGTCAATAGCTGCGCCAAAAATAATCATAGCATCAGGATCAACAGCATTAGCAATAGTATTACAAGCCTCCGTAACATCAATCAATGTCAAATCCTTACCGCCCGTAATATTAAGCAGAACTCCATGTGCCCCTTCTATAGTAGTCTCAAGCAAAGGACTTCTAATGGCCGCTTCTGCTGCAGCATTTGCACCACCCTCGCCTTTAGCCAAGCCCATACCCATAAGTGCTGAACCGGCATTAGACATAATAGTCTTAACATCATTAAAATCAGCATTGATTAAACCCGGAACACTGATTAAGTCCGAAATACCCTGAACGCCCTGCCTTAAAACATCATCTGCAATGCGGAAAGCATCCAGCATTGAAGTGCGGCGATCAATAACCTGAAGCAAACGATCATTCGGAATCGTAATTAAAGCATCAACTTTTTGCTGAAGATTTATTATACCTTGCTCGGCTTGATTATACCGACGTTTTCCCTCAAACGTAAAAGGTTTTGTAACAACACCAACAGTTAAAGCACCTGCTTCTTTCGCACACTCAGCAACAACATGAGCTGCACCTGTGCCAGTGCCGCCACCCATTCCGGCAGTAACAAAAACCATATCAGCGCCTTGCAGTGCCGCTGATATTTGTTCCCTGGATTCTTCCGCGGCTTTTTGTCCAATATCAGGATTAGCGCCGGCGCCAAGGCCTTTAGTAAGCTCTTCACCTATTTGTATCCTGTTTGATGCTTTTGAAAGCAACAAAGCCTGCGCATCACAATTAACAGCAATAAATTCAACGCCTTTCAAACCGGCAGAAATCATGCGGTTAACAGCATTGTTGCCACCCCCACCTACACCAATTACCTTAATATTAGCAAGCGTCTCAGTAGTATTCTCCAGCTCGAACATTAAAAGCTCCTCCTTAAAAATTACAATTAATCTATCTGCACTACAACTAGCATTAATATACTGATATTTTAGAATTCAACAAAAAACATAATATACCTTCTTACGCATTTTTTTTATTTGCCCAAGTATAATCTGCGGATAATAGCTATATTTTGGAATATTCTCAACCCAAACGCCAAGATACCGACAAAATATAAATCTATACCTAAACGTTCGCCAAAATAACAAAGCAGCGTAGCGACAAAAGCATTAACAAAGAAACCTGATATAAATATCTGATTATCATAATTTCCCTCTTTTGCTGACCGCATGCCACCCAACACAGAATCCAGTACAGCCATCAATGCCACAGACAAGAGCTTGACATATTCCTGCGGCAAGCTTACAGGCATGTTTAGTCCGACAAAAATTCCTATAACCAGACCAATAACGGGGTACATCATTCTTTGCCACCTTCTCCCACTTTGGCATATTCAAAACTATGCGTACCTTTGAAAGCAGGTATTACCATGTTTTCTTCCTGAGTAACAGTCGCCTGTATACCCCAGAACTTGAGCGTTTCTATCACTCCACCCCTCATTTTTAAGGCGGCTTCCAAGTTCTTAGGATCGCCTATGGCACGAATAACATATGGCGGCGCAAATCGGTTATTATTAACAGATAATGTAGGGCCTGCACACCTTATTTCTGAAACAGCAGTGAGGCGTTCTTCATTAATAGCTATAGCTTCAGCACCAGACGCCCGCAACTCATTAATAATGCGCAACAAATCATCATCATGAATTAAATAGAGGTTTTGGTTTTCGCCAGGCTTGGAAACTTTTTTGCTGTCATCAACTGTAACAACAACCCCTGGCCCGTGCAAAGCAGTATAGCCGGCATAAGCCTTCAACATATTTATCTCTCTTGCAACTACTTCATCGCTTGTTTTTTCTTGTAAGCGCTGTATTTCGAGAAGCAGTTGGTTCCTTTCCTTTTCAACAACCTTTAACCTTTCACTTAGGTCTTCCGCTCTTTGGTAAGGAATATTAGCTTTTCTGCTTTCATTCGTACGGAACTGCGTTGCTAACATAACACCCAGGATTGCGCAAACAATAGTGATAAGAATTTTTGCATGCTTATCATAGAACATCTAAATCATAACTCGCTTTCTTCTATTAATGCCCAACATACATTTTCACTGCTTAACCTTAATATAAGGCTTGGCAAATGTCAAGTCAATGTAATATCCTTCTATATTTTTGCTTTTAATTTCATTGCAAATCGTTATAAAGGTATCAACTTTCCCCTCAATTTGCCCGATATCACCAACCAAAATTGAAACACCGGACAACATGAGTATCTTAACATTGTTTTGTCCGTCAACAGCTATTTCGGAAATACGTGAAAGCAAAGATTTATCCAATTTGCTGAGAAATGCTAAAATTTTTTCCACATCATTTTTTTGAACTTTATCACCAAGATACGCATTGCCTATACTAATTCCGGAAACTAATGGCACGGAAGCATCCTTTATCCCCTTGGAAACATTTAAAACACAGCCATTAAAATCAACTTGTAC
>JBOFWD010000241.1:0-3517 GCA_051653445.1 Acidaminococcaceae bacterium
TGGAATATCGTTTGCTTAACGAGTATAGTGCACCGCTCTTGATGAATCAGCTGCCATACTCCGTCGCTCGTTGGGTTTATGCTGATGAAAAGACTAAGATTGACAATCTAAAGGGTTTAGACAATGGCATGCTTGTGTATGATAAAGATAATCGTCCGGTGATACTTGTAAGCAATGAGTGGAGCTTGGGTTGGATCTTGGAACGAAATCCTGGCGTTGAATTTTTACTGGTTCCGAGCGATGCCAAAAGAATCTGACTATAACTCCAGAAAGGAGCAAATGTTCTATGAATGATATTCCTCCCATTAGAATATTGGGGGTGCCTGTACATCCGTATAAGATGAAAGACGCAGTCGACAAAATATTAGAAAGAATAGCTGAAAAGAAAAAAACTTTTGTTGTAACAGCAAATGCTGAAATTATAATGATGGGGCAGTCCGATACTGAGTACATGAGCATATTAAATAAAGCAGCTTTGGTATTGCCTGATGGAGCAGGTACCGTTTGGGCGGGCAGAAAGCTTGGCTTTAAAGTTCCGGAAAGGGTTGCCGGGTATGACTTCTTCTTACGTTTGATGGCCGAAGCAGCGCAAAATAATTTAAAGGTGTTCTTCTTCGGCGCTGCACCCGGGGTAGCCGCAGAAGCTAAACAAAAATTTGAAATTTTACACCCCGGTGTTTCCATTGTTGGTTGCAGGAACGGATACTTTAAAGACGAAGATGATCTTACCATTGTTGAAGAAATCAATCATAGTGGTGCTGAGTTGCTTTTCGTGGCTTTGGGAGCACCAAAACAAGAAAAATGGTTGTCAAAGCATCAGGATATTTTAAAGCCGTTGTTGCTAATGGGTATAGGCGGCAGTTTTGATGTTGTTGCCGGAAAAATGGAAAGAGCGCCTAAATGGATGCAGGATGCATCGCTGGAATGGCTTTTTCGTCTTTACAAGCAGCCAAGCAGATTCAGAAGGATGCTTGTTTTGCCAAAATTTGTCATAAAAGTATTACGTATCAAAAGTTACAAAGTGAGTTAGACATTAACTTGGCTGTATGGTATAATAGGTGTCGTTCTTGATTGAGCACTCATTAGCACTTAAATACAGCGAAAGGGGAACGATGGGATTTTGAAAAGATTTTCAGTTGTCAAAGATGGATATCCGCATATAATAATTTTCATATTGCTTGCATTTATCGTTGCTTATTTTTTCAGTCCAATTTATGCAGTAATTCCAGTCGTTTTGGCAATATATTTGGCTTATTTCTTTAGAAATCCGAGCAGAATAACTCCACCTGACGACAGGCTTTTATATTCCCCGGCGGACGGTACTGTAATGGCTGTAGAAGATTTTTATGATGATGAGTATCTTGATGAGGATGCTGTCAAAGTGACTATTTTTCTTTCTGTTTTTAATGTACATGTAAACCGCAGTCCGATGCGCGGCCAAATCAAATATCAACGCTATACCTGCGGTGGTTTTGTTCCGGCTTACAAGAAAGCGGCTTCTTTTGAAAATGAAAGGCATGCCATAGGCTTGGAAAATGACAAAAGCAGAATTTTAGTAATTCAAATAGCAGGTTTGATTGCTCGTCGTATTGTTTCCTGGACAACGCTGGGACATAACTTAGAACAAGGTCAGTGCTATGGAATGATTAAATTTGGATCCAGCACGGAACTTGTTATGCCTAAGTCAGTTGATATACTTGTTAAAAAAGGTGATAAAGTAAAAGGTGGTATTACAGTAATCGGGAGGTTTAAAGATTAATGAACTACAGAAGCGCAATAGCAAATACTATAAGTTCTTTGAACTTAATGTTCGGGGTTTTATCCATCATTGCGACATTTGAGGGTGAATTCAAAGCGGCAGCTATCATGATAATATTGGCGGTTGTTGCAGATTCTATGGATGGTCGCGTTGCCAGAGCATTGGGTGTAAGCGGTGAATTTGGCAAAGAGCTTGACTCTTTGTGTGACGTTTGTTCTTTCGGTGTTGCACCTGGAGTACTTATATATCAATATGCACTTATGGATCTTGGTCTTACAGGTCAGTTGATTGCAGCATTTTTTGCTATTTGCGGTGCCTTAAGGTTAGCACGTTTTAATGTAAATGCAGCTGTTGTTCATGGTTATTTTCTTGGGATGCCAATCCCTGCCGGTGGTTGTATTGTTGCAACTTATATTCTTTCAGGCTATAGTTTCCCAATGGAAGTTGTTGCTATAGGTACTGCTATTATAGCCGTAATTATGTATAGCAAAATTAAATTTCCTGATTTCAAAGGCAAGGAAAATCCTATTTATGCAACTCCTGTTGCAATATCGCTTGCAGCAGGTTTATATCTGTTATATCTGCGTCCAGTCGCTTGGCCATTTATTATAATGTTTACTTATACTTTGGCCGGCATTTTGAATTCTATTTATGTCAAGACCACAAATAAGTGATGAAGCGTAATAGTAGACAAAGGAGTCTCTCTTAATGAGTAGCTATTTTGATTTATTCATGATTCCATTACAATTATTAATTGTGTTTTTCACAATTTATTATTTTGTAATTTCTTTTTTTGGTGTTTTTGGGAGGAAACGTGATGATAAAATTAAAACACCTCAGAAAACTTTTGCAATAATTGTAGCCGCACATAACGAAGAACTGGTAATCGGCCAACTTGTTGAAAATTTACATCTTTTAAATTACCCTGACGACCTTTATGATATATTTGTTGTAGCAGACAATTGTGAGGACAACACGGCAAAAATTGCTCGTGATGGCGGGGCTTTGGTTTACGAGCGTTCGAGTATCGACGAAAGAGGCAAGGGTTTTGCCATGGAGTGGATGTTTAACAACTTGTTCGCTATGGAGAAGCAGTACGATGCAGTTGTTATTTTCGATGCGGACAACTTGGTTCATCTAGACTTTCTTATGGAAATGAATAGCCGCTTGTGCAAAGGGGAACGCTTGATTCAAGGTTATCTTGATGCGAAGAATCCTAATGATACATGGATTTCGGGTGTTTTCGCTATTTCGTTTTGGGTAGTTAACCATATTTGGCATCTTGCGAAATATAACATTGGATTATCAAGTGTTCTAGGCGGAACGGGTATGTGTATTTCCATGGATATTTTACGAAAGCACGGATGGGGAGCAACATGTCTGACGGAAGATATGGAATTTACCATGAAAGCTTTGCTGGAAGGGATACCAACTACCTGGGCGCATGATGCTATTGTTTACGATGAAAAGCCTTTGACTTTTAAACAATCCTGGGATCAAAGAAAGCGGTGGTCGCAAGGCCATTTTGATGTTGCAGGACGTTATATAGGCAAGTTGTTTAAAGAGGGGATTAAGCAGCATAACATTGTTATGCTTGATGGAATTATTCATCTGTTCCAACCTTACTTTTTATTATGCTCGACTTTTTTCGTTATTTGCAGTTACATATATTCTATTTATCCATTTTATACCAATATTCTCTACTCGGTATTGCCTGTGGAGGTTTGGACGCTGATAGGTATCGGTCAATATGTTTTT
>JBOFWD010000242.1:0-6340 GCA_051653445.1 Acidaminococcaceae bacterium
CAGGCAAGGATCTTACCTTGCAGGAAACAACTGAGGCGATGCGTCAGATAATGGACGGTGAAGCAACAAATGCCCAAATTGCTGCTTTTCTGACAGCGATGCACATAAAAGGTGAAACTATAGATGAAATAACTGCTTGTGCCATGGTCTTGAGGGAGAAGTGCACGAAAATCGTGCCGGACAAAGAAGCTCTTGATATAGTGGGTACCGGCGGAGACAAATCAAATACTTTCAATATTTCCACGACCAGCTCAGTCGTCATAGCAGCCGGCGGCGTGCCGATTGCCAAACATGGCAATCGCTCCATGTCGAGCAAATGCGGAGCAGCTGATGTGCTGGAGGCCTTGGGTGTCAATATCAGCGTAGAACCGGAAAAAAGTCAGGAAGTCTTGGAAAAGGCTGGCATCTGCTTTTTGTTTGCTCAGAAGTATCATGCTTCCATGCGTTTTGCCGGCCCCGTCCGCAGGGAAATCGGCATACCTACTGTTTTTAACTATATCGGGCCGTTGTCCAACCCTGCCCTGGCCAAGATGCAGCTGATGGGTGTTTATGATGAAAAACTGGTAGAGCCGCTGGCCAAAGTTCTGGTTAATCTCGGACTAAGGCGTGGCATGGTAGTATATGGCAATGGCATTGACGAAGCAACACTGACCGGTCCTACTACAATTTGTGAATTCAATAATGGTGTAATGAAGACCTATACCATCACGCCTGAGGAAGTGGGGCTTAAACGCTGTGAATTAAAGGACCTGGTTGGTGGCGTTGCTGAAGAGAATGCGGAAATAGCGAGAAACATTCTAAGCGGCAAGGAACGTGGCCCCAAGCGAGAAGCAGTGCTTTTGAATGCCGGTTTATCACTGTATATCGGCGGCAAGGCGGCTGCAATTACCGAAGGAATTCAAATGGCAGCCCAACTGATTGACAGCGGCAAAGCAAAAGCCAAGCTCGATGAGTTTGTTGCCCTTACCAACCAATAAGCGAGGGAAGATTATGATACTGGATAAATTGGCTGCTGCAGCGCGTGAGCGCGTAGCGATGCTTAAAAAGCAAAAATCATTGGTTATGATTAAAAGTGAAGCAAATAAATTGCCCAAAGGAGAGTTTGTTTTTGAAAAAGCGCTCAGGCAGAATGACCTAACTTTTATCACTGAGATTAAAAAGGCATCCCCGTCGAAAGGTCTGATTGCCGAAGATTTTGACTACATAAGGATCGCCAAGGAATATGAAGCAGCGGGAGCAGCTGCAATCTCAGTGTTGACGGAGCCTACGGCCTTTTTGGGTTGTGACCAATATTTGAAAGACGTCCGCAAGGCAGTGGGAATCCCTCTTCTGCGCAAGGATTTCACGGTAGATGAATATCAGATTTACGAAGCAAAGACGATTGGCGCTGATGCTGTTCTTCTGATTTGTGCCTTACTTGATACAGAAACCATCAGAAAATATCTGGCCATTTGCGACGAACTCGGCTTGTCTGTTTTGGTGGAGGCGCATGATGCCGATGAGGTAAAAAGTGCTTTGCAGGCCGGTGCAAGAGTAATCGGCGTCAATAACCGTAACCTCAAAGATTTCACGGTTGATTTGCAGAACAGCCTTAATTTGCGCAGCTTGGTGCCGGAAAATATCATTTTTGTTTCAGAAAGCGGCATCAGAACACCAGACGATATAGCCGTATTACGCAGTAATGGTACCGACGCGGTATTGATTGGCGAAACGTTGATGCGCAGCAATGATATTTCCGGGGAAATAAGCAAATTGCGTGGAGAGGTTTAGTATTATGACGAAGATCAAGATATGCGGTCTGACCAGAACAGAAGATATAGATATGGCAAATGAATTTTTGCCGGATTATGTGGGATTTGTTTTCGCCAAAAGCAGACGCAGGGTTTCGCTTGAACAGGCAAAAGTCCTTAAGAAAAGGTTAAGGCCGGGAATAAAAGTCGTCGGAGTCTTTGTTAATGAGAAGCCGGAAAACATTGCGGAAATCGCCAAACAAGGTATAATTGATTTAATTCAAATACATGGCGATGAAGATGCTGCTTATTGTGAGCAGCTGCGAAAACTTACACCGGCGCCAATCATCAAAGCTGTTAGGGTGCAGAGCGATGAAGAGCTTGCGGGCATTCAAGAGTTTGACTGTGACTATTATTTGTTTGATACTTTAAGCAGTGAACAGTATGGTGGTACAGGGAAAGCTTTTGACCACAGCATCCTATGTAATACGGAAATAAAGAAACCGTTCTTTGTGGCTGGCGGTTTAAACCAGGACAATGTAACAGCAGTAATTGAGGCCATAAAACCTTTCGGAGTTGATACTTCGGGCGGTGTGGAAACCGCTGGCAGCAAGGACGCAAATAAAATAAAAGGGTTTATAAAACAGGGAAGGATAGTGGGAAATAATGACTAAAGGCAGATATGGTATTCACGGCGGGCAGTATTTGCCGGAAACCTTGATGAATGCGGTTCTGGAGCTGGAACAGGCCTATGCAAAATATAAGAATGATCCAGCATTTCAAGAGGAGCTGCAGGCCCTCTACAGCGATTATGCGAACCGGCCTTCCATGCTGTATTATGCGGAAAAGATGACCAAAGACCTTGGCGGTGCCAAGATTTATCTGAAACGCGAAGATCTGAATCATACCGGGTCACACAAAATAAACAATGTGCTGGGACAGGTCTTGCTCGCAAAAAAGATGGGCAAGAAGCGTGTCATAGCTGAAACCGGTGCCGGTCAGCACGGCGTAGCAACTGCAACGGTTGCTGCCTTGATGGGTATGGAATGCATTGTATATATGGGCAAGGAAGATACAGAGCGCCAGGCTCTTAATGTATTTCGCATGGAGCTTTTGGGAGCCAAAGTTGTTCCTGTTGAGACTGGAACAAAAACCCTGAAGGATGCCGTCAATGAGGCTATGCGGGCATGGACTTCGCGTGTTGACGATACTTTTTATGTTTTAGGCTCTGTTATGGGCCCTCATCCGTATCCGGAAATGGTACGTGATTTTCAGCGTGTAATAGGTAAAGAGATAAAGAAGCAAATGCTTGCTAAAGAAGGAAGGCTGCCGGATGCTGTAATTGCTTGTGTTGGTGGCGGCAGCAATGCGATGGGAGCATTCTATGATTTTATTCAGGATGAAGAGGTTCGTTTGATTGGTGTTGAAGCGGCCGGTCGCGGCGTTGAGACAGAAGAAACCGCAGCGACAATTTCCCGCGGCAGCCTTGGTATTTTTCATGGCATGAAGTCCTACTTCCTGCAGGATGAATACGGTCAGATTGCACCGGTTTACTCCATTTCTGCTGGCCTTGATTATCCGGGGATAGGACCTGAGCACGCTTATCTGCATGACAACGGACGTGCTGAATATGTGCCTGCTACCGACGACGAGTCCGTGGCGGCCTTTAGCTATCTTTCTAAAACAGAGGGTATTATTCCGGCTATAGAAAGTGCCCATGCGGTTGCCTATGCTATGAAACTTGCTCCGACTATGGACAAGGATAAGATTATCGTAATCAATCTTTCCGGCAGGGGAGACAAAGACGTGGCAGCTATTGCCCGGTATATGGGGGTTGATCTTCATGAGTAAAATCGCTAAGGCTTTTCAAGATAATCCTAAGGCATTTATTTCTTTCGTGACAGCCGGTGATCCGTCGCTGGCAAAGACGAAAGAACTCATACTGGCGCTGGAGAAAGCTGGTTCTGCCATTGTCGAGATAGGCATACCTTTTTCTGATCCGGTGGCGGAAGGAGAGGTAATTCAGAGGGCGAACGCAAGGGCTTTGACCGGCGGCTGCACCACAGATAAGATTTTTGAAATGTTGGCGGACTTAAGGAAAACTTCCCAGGTACCGATTGTTTTTCTGACATATGTCAATCCGATCTTCACCTATGGCTGCGATAAGTTTTTTGCCAAGTGTCAGGAAGTAGGCGTAGATGGCGTTATCGTTCCGGACGTGCCTTTTGAGGAAAAAGGTGAACTGGCTGATTATTGCAGAAAGTACGGCGTTGATCTGATTTCCTTGATTGCACCGACTTCCGACCAGCGCATTCAGATGATTGCAAGGGAAGCAATGGGCTATATTTATCTGGTTTCCTCACTCGGTGTTACGGGCGTCCGCACCAATATTACTACCGATATAGGCGCAATTGTTAAGAAAATAAGAGAAGCGAGCGACAAGCCGGTAGCCGTAGGTTTCGGTATTTCCACGCCGCAGCAGGCAAAAGAGATGGCGGCTTTGAGTGATGGAGCTATTGTCGGCAGCGCGATAGTTAAAATCATTGAAAAATATGGTGATGACTGTGTAGAACCAGTCTATGAGTACGCCAAAGAAATGACTGAAGCTGTGAAATAGCAGATATAAAAGTAAATGAGGCTCCATCTTTAAAGATGGAGCCTCATTTACTTTTATATCAGGTTTTAAGTTCGAAATGGCTGCGGCTGCACGTCAATAAGCCTTCCTGTTGCAGCTTGCTCAATTCATTAGACATGGCACTGCGGTCAACAGCAAGGTAATCAGCCAGTTCCTGGCGGCTGAGCGGTATATCGAAAACGTGACTTTTTGCTTCTATTGCCTGTGCTGATAAATAAGAAAGCAGTTTTTCCCGGGTGGAACGCTTCATGAGATGTTCAATCTTTTGCGTGAGCATTACGTTTTTGCCTGCAAGGATGAGCATCATATTCTGAATCAGCTTGTTATAGGAAGTACAAGCTGCTCCGGTATCAGCAAGAATGCGTTTATAATCAATGAATAATATTTCGCATTTTTCGCTCGCTAAGACACCGACCGGCATTTTTTCAGTCTTGGCACAGGTGAAGGCCTCGCCAAAGATATCGCCCACACCAAGTTTGGCAAGCATGGAGCGGTTACCCCAGAAATCTTCCTTAATGATGACTACGCTGCCGGCCAGGATGATGCCCACGGTAGGAGTGCCATCTTCCAAAGCAAAAATAAAGGCATTTTTTTCATAGTCAGCTTGTCTGGCAGCAAGAAAACTCAAAGCGGAATTAATTTCATTTTCATCCATATTTCTGAACAGTGGCGTCTTTTTTAATATTTCGGTTAAAATTTTCACAATATTCTTTCTCCACATAAGCGTTTTTGTTGTAAAAACAACATACTTTCCAGGGAAAGTATATTAGAATGAACTCAAGAAGTCAAGATAAAGTAAATTCGAAAATAGATAGAAAAGGATGGCGAAAAAATGGCTCTTAGAAAAATAATCAAAATTGATGAAGAGAAATGCAATGGCTGCGGCCTTTGCGTTGATGCCTGTCAGGAAGGCGCCATTGTGCTTGTAGGCGACAAGGCAAGACTCGTGCGTGATGACTATTGCGATGGTTTGGGCAATTGCCTGCCGGCCTGTCCTACCAATGCAATCAGCTTTGAAGTAAGAGAAGCTGCGGAGTTTGACGAAGAAGCCGTAAAGGAACATATGGCAAAGAAAGCCGCTGCTGTCAGCGGTTGTCCCGGCTGCCAGGTGCAGAGCATTCAAAAGAAGGAAAGCGCGCCGGCAACGTCGAAAGCTTCCCCAAGCGAATTGAGGCAATGGCCGGTACAGATTAAGCTGGTGCCGGTAAACGCTCCTTATTTCAAAAATGCACGTCTTTTGGTTGCCGCAGACTGTACTGCTTTTGCTTATGGTGATTTCCACCAAAAATTTATGCGCAACAACGTTACGCTGATTGGCTGTCCGAAGCTGGATATGGTCAATTACAGTGAAAAACTGACTGAGATACTCAAACATAATGACATCAAGAGCGTTACGGTAACCAGGATGGAAGTACCTTGCTGCGGCGGCATTGAAGCTGCTGTCAAAACAGCTTTGCAAAACAGCGGCAAAATGATTCCCTGGCAGGTTGTGACAATTTCGACAGAAGGCGAAATTCTGGAAGACTGATTTGTTGGCAGGTCAGGCTGTAAAAAGCCTATAAATAAAAGAAACAGAGGAGAGATGTGACAATGAAAGACATGTTTTGTTTTCAATGTGAACAAACGGCAGGCAGTGTAGGTTGTATGGGTAAAGCCGGAGTATGCGGTAAACAAGCAAGCACTGCTAACCTGCAGGATGACCTTACAGGAGCAATGATTGGTTTGGCCCAAACAGCTGAATTAGGTAAACCGACTGATGCTACGACTAAAGTTATGCTTGAAGGTTTATTTACAACCATTACCAATGTGAATTTTGATGATGAAGTTCTGCAAAAAAGAATTGCTGATGTGCATCGCGAAAAAGCATTGCTCGGTGTGAAAGCAGACTTCCCTGACTATAAAATGTGGGACCTTTGGGATGCCAATGAAGATGTCCGCTCCCTTAAATCACTTATTTTGCTTGGCCTTCGCGGCG
>JBOFWD010000243.1:0-2981 GCA_051653445.1 Acidaminococcaceae bacterium
TTCTTCATTCTCAATTTTAGCAATGATACCTATTTCTGAGCCAAGCTCTTCCGTAAGTTTGCGAATAGACAGAACGTCTTCCGCTTTTTGCACAAAGGACGCAGCAATATAATCCATATCTTGTTTGACAGCAAATTCAATATCAGATCTGTCTTCTGCTGAAATAAAAGGTAAATTCAGAACCGCTCCCGGCACGGCGACACGTTTACGGGAACTTAAAATACCTCCATGAATTACCTTGGTATAAATTTTTTGTCCTTCAATTTTCTCCACGTTTAAAGAGAGCAGACCATCTGCAAGCAGGATCTCGTCACCTATTTCTATTTCCTGCGGCAAACCGCTATAGTTGACAGAAGCAAGTTCTTTAGTGCCAAGCACGCTCTCCGTAGTAAGACAGAACAAGTCTCCCGGGACCAGCTCCACCTTATCTTCGCTAAAAATTCCGAGCCGCATTTCCGGCCCTTTTGTGTCAGCGATAAGCGCTATCGGCTTGCCAATTTTTCTGCTCGCCCGCCGAACTAGCTCCATTCTTTTGCTATGTTCATCATGACTGCCATGCGAAAAGTTAAAACGAGCAAGGTCCAGTCCTTCCTTAATCATTTCTTCCACTAAAGCTAAATTATCGGTGCTTGGTCCAAGGGTACAGATAATTTTTGTTTTTTTCAACGCCCTCATCTCCTTTTATTTAACACCTCTATGAAATAAATTTAAGTCCAGGCAAAAACTCCACCTGGACTTAAATTCTTTATCCATGAAGTCTGTTACTGCACAAAACCTCATAAGCTTCTTCTGTTTCTGAAAACGGCACACTGATTTCATATGCTCCGCGTCCCTTATTTTTTGAATTTGGTTTGCTGATTTGTGTCAGAAATCCGTTAGCAGTAAAAATCTCTTTAATCCGAAGCGCAGCTTCATGCGTTTGCGCTATGTATACTACCTTCCACATACCTTTCCTCCAAAAAGCTTGTATCCTCAAAAATATTAATTGATTATGATTCCTTGAATGCCCTGATTTTTTCTATCAGTTCAGGCAAAACAAGATTAACATCACCGACAATACCGTAATTGGCAACCTTGAAAATAGGTGCATTAGGATCCTTATTAATAGCGATAATGACATCAGAATCATGCATACCTGCAATGTGCTGGATAGAACCGGAAATACCAAACGCAAAATATACTTTCGGAGTGATGGTCTTACCTGATTGTCCTACTTGCTGAGGATGACTGATCCAACCTTCATCAACTACAGCTCTGGAGCCGGCAACAGCTCCGCCAAGCAGGCCAGCCAACTCTTCTAAGTGTTTAAATTTATCGAAGCAACCCATTCCACGTCCGCCGGAACAAATAATTTCCGCATCTTCAATTTTGCACATGCCTGTCGATGCAACAACATCTTTCCTCATAAGCTTTGTTCTTGCTGTGATTTCATTTTTCACACTGTATTTGATCAGTTCGCCGACACGAGAAATGTCAACTTCTTTGGCTTTAAAGACTTTAGGCCGCACTGTACCCATCTGCGGTCTGTTAACATCACAAAGAATCGTAGCCAAAATATTTCCGCCTAATGCAGGACGAGTCCACTCAACAATCTTGTCTTCTCTAATATCAAGAGCGGTACAATCCGCACAAAGTCCGGTTTTAAGTCTTGCGGCAACACGCGGACCAAAATCACGACCATCGGCAGTAGCACCAACTAAAACTGCATTTGGTTTATATTCATTAACCAATTCGCAGAAAGCATTTGTATAAAGCTCAGTATTATATTCTGCGTACTTTTCACCTTCTACAAGATAAACAATATCGGCACCTGCAGCAAATAATTTTTGCGGCAAATCGCCAGCTTCTTTGCAAATAAGAACTGCACAGCAGCGTTGAGAGCTTTTAGCAGCTAAATCGCCAGCTTGTCCAATAAGTTCGTAGACAACATGCATTGGCTCAGAACTATCAAGTTCTGCATAAACCCAGATATCTTTATAGTCCTCTGCGCCTTCGATTTCCATCTTGGTAACTTCGCCCCTGGATATAGCTTCTACAGGGCATTCACTTATACAAGCTCCACAGCTTATACAGGTATCTTGATTGATTTCCGCCTTGCCTTCAACCATATTAATTGCGCCCACCGGGCACACTGCAACACAGGCTTCACAGTCTATACATTTATCTCTATCAACAGTAATTGCCATTATCCTTCACCTCAGCGCACAATAATTTTAGCTTGAACAAGTTTTTCGAACAAAAGATCAACTGCTTTTTTCGGATCTTCTTCATTAATTATCTCATTTTCAATTGTATGCACCGGCGGTGTGAAAATTTTGGCAACCTTAGTTGGCGATCCATTCAACCCAATCATTTTTTCATCAAGTTCAAGGTCTGCCGCTGACCATACAGGTACAACAAACTTTTTAGCCTTCATTTTGCCTTTGATGCTGGCAAAACGCGGTTCTTTTTCTGCTCTTGTTACAGTAACCAAAGCAGGCATTTCAACAGAAATTGTCTGACTGCTGCTTTCATTATCTCTATCAACTAAAAGTTTTTCTCCATCTACAGCGATTTTCAGAGCACCGGTAACCTGCGGAACATCAAGATGCTCAGCCATTTCCGGGCCAACCTGTGCAGTGTCTCCATCAATTGCCTGTTTGCCACAAAGCACCAAATCGACAGTGCCAACTTTTTTGACTGCTGCAGCTAAAGCAAAACTCGTTGCCAATGTATCGGAACCGGCCAAAGCCCTGTCGCTGACAAGCACAGCATCATCTGCTCCCATTGCAATTGCCTCTTTCAAGATTTCATCAGCTTGCGGCGGTCCCATTGTAATTACGGTAACAGTCGCACCATTAACATCTTTGAGCAGTAAAGCCGCTTCCAGCGCTTGTCTGTCAAAAGGATTCATGATATTTGGCACACCTGTACGCACCAAAGTATTAGTTACCGGATCAATCTTTACTTCAGCTGTATCCGGAACTTGCTTCACACAAACA